>JBBRJI010000021.1:0-17948 GCA_038219625.1 Pirellulales bacterium
TTTATTCGGGCGGAAGCAACGTTTGAGGACGTTGCTTCCGCCGGACGAGTCCGACGGAGAGCGATCACTCTGCGAACTTTTCGCGTTGGTAGCTGACAGATGCTGCCCCGCCGGTTGAAAACCGACGGAAGCAAGATTAATCGGTTTGCCAGTCTGTTCCATCAGGCGAAGTGGAAGAAAAGATGCGCAATGCAATTGCGCCCGCAATAGCAGAGTTTTAACAGCCCAGGCTTGTGCCCCACCAACCTTGTTTTGGCGTCCTAACGGCCGGCTGTCGCGAATCGAACCGTTCCCCTCGGCGTTGCCCGCATCCGGCGGACAATGCCGAGGGGTACGGGGTTGGGACGCCCAATTGTAGTACGCCAAAACGCATCCGTCGGGGTCAAGCCCCGAACGGATGGGCTAGCGATATTGTGAATCTTAGCAGTGGTTCCTAGCGACTCACCACGCCCTTCGTAAACTCAGGGACGTGCCACACGTACTCGCGTGCCACACGTACTCGCGTGCCACCTTTTAGGTTGATGTTTCTTTTTCACCTTTGGTTTTCTTTTCGGTTTTCTTTTCGGGTTTCTTTTCCTTGCTTTCGACCTCCGGCTCCATCGTACCTAGCTTGGTATTGACCGCCTTCCCCACTTGCTTTTTGAAGGCTTTGCGAAGCAGGATTTCGTGGGGAATGGTAGCGTTTGCTGGGAAATTCAGTTCCACATTCCCTTTGGCCAAAGCAAAAAACTGACCAGCGGACATATGAGCACCACGGGATGATCCTTCCGGCAGCAATTCACGAAGTTCCTTCAGTTCCGCCTGCTTAAACACTTTACGGAATCGGACGGAAACTACGATTTTGTTCGCCTTCCACGCGACCCCCAACTGCTGAACCTTTTTCAAACGTTTGAACGCTTTCGTCAAATCGAGCAAGGCGAATTTCTCTTCGTCTGAGTCGCCGACTCCAAATTGGAACTCGAACTTTTGAAAGTTAATCGACCCAGCGGTCATGAGGTCGTCGGGTTTGCATGTGCCCCCGATCTCCTTTGCGATGACGGTTCGCAACAGAACGCGGAATGCAGGTCCCGCTTTTTCTAAATAGGAATTGATTCGCTCAAGTGCCTTCTTTCCCTCTGCAGGCTGATCTTCTTCTGCTATCTGCCCTAACGCTTCCGCAGCCTTGGATTCAATCGTCGCACGAAACTTCTTGAGTTCCAGGTTTTTCTTGTAGTTAAAATCGGGAACTTCCGACCCCTTTGGCAAGATCACCTCCAACCGAACGCGTATCGGTTTGACGACCAGGATCTTCTCAATTTCCGCAATCGTCGTTCCGGCTGGCAACGAAAGCTCACTTAGATTAACCCATTCGTCGTCGATGGAAATGGACTCGTTTTTAGCCATGATTGAATACCCAAATGGTTTAACAGGTCGTGGGGTTTGTATGTCTTAGCCTAGAGCTCCCTGGTTGCCACCTTGCTCAATCGAATAGATAGGAAAATTCGCCATTTTCTACGCTCACATGTACTTGCGCAATCTTGCTGCCTGCCATCAGGCGTGTCAGCATCTCACGACTGATCGAGGGCAATAAAGTATTTGTCAAAATGGCGTCAATCATACGACCACCGCTTTCCAGTTCGGTGCACCGATCGACTATCAACTGGACCACTGAGTCGTCGAACACAAAGGGGAGCTTATGGTTGGCGGCAATCCGCTTCTCGATTCTTCCCAATTGAAGCCGACAGATATTGGCTACCATTTCATCACTGAGCGGATAGTAGGGGATGGTGACAATTCGGCCAAGCAGGGCGGCTGGGAACACCTTTAGTAGTGGTTCTCGTAACGACTTGGCGATCCCCTCTGGGCTCGGCATGAGCTCAGGATCTTTGCATAAATTCATGATCAATTCACTGCCAACATTGGTGGTCAACAGAATGAGTGTATTCTTGAAATCGATCAATCGGCCCTCACCGTCTTCCATAAGTCCTTTGTCGAACACTTGGAAGAAAATCTCGTGAACGTCGCTATGTGCCTTTTCGACTTCATCCAACAGAACCACGCTGTAAGGTTTGCGTCGCACAGCTTCGGTCAAAATCCCACCTTCTCCATAGCCCACGTACCCGGGAGGCGCACCCTTCAAAGTCGATACTGTATGAGCCTCTTGAAACTCACTCATATTGATAGTAACAATGTTCTGTTCACCGCCGTAAAGAGATTCCGCTAGCGCCATTGCGGTTTCCGTTTTTCCGACACCGGACGGGCCAGCCAACATGAAAACGCCAATGGGTTTGTTGGGATTGTCGAGTTTTGCTCGCGAGGTTTCAATCCGCTTGGCGATCATGTCCAATGCATGGCGTTGGCCGATCACACGTCGATTAAGTGTGTCGCCAAGCGTAAGCACCGCTTCGATTTCGTTCTTGACCATCCGCCCGACGGGGATCCCCGTCCAATCGGCTACCACCGAAGCAACCGCTTGCTCATCCACAGTGGGAAGAATTAATGGATTGTCCCCTTGGAGATCATCGAGTTTGGTTTGATGTTCTTTGAGCAATCCTAGCAATTTCTCTCGTTGCTCGTCGGTTAGTTTCAGGGCGGGTTCAGGAATCTGGGCCTGCGTATCGGCTTGTTGTTCCAGTTTGCTGTGCGTTCCTTCGACCTTGCCACTGCGCTCTCGAAGCTTGGCACGAATCTTCAGAATGTCGTCGACCAATTTCTTTTCGGACTTCCAACGTTCTTCTAGTCCCTCCAGCCGGACTTGCTCCTGAAGCATTTTCTCGCGTGCCATTTTTTCTCGTTCGAAGGTTTCTACTCCGACGACTTTTTCGCGATCGATAATCTCGAGTTCTGTTTTTAGGGCTTCGATTCGGCGTCGACAATCGTCCACCTCGGCCGGAACGGCATGTTGGCTAATCGCCACTCTGGCTGCGGAAGTGTCGAGGAGGCTAACGGATTTGTCTGGCAGTTGCCTAGCTGGAATATAACGATGCGATAACTTCACAGCCGCTTCGATGGCTTCGTCTAGAATTTGTACCCGGTGATGTTTTTCGAGGGTTGTGGCCAGACCTCGCATCATCAGGATGGCTTTCTCCTCCGACGGCTCTTCGACTTGCACCACTTGAAATCGGCGGGTTAACGCTGGGTCTTTTTCTATGTGTTTCTTGTATTCGGCCCATGTTGTGGCGGCAACGGTTCGCAAGGTTCCACGAGCAAGAGCAGGTTTCAACAAATTTGCGGCATCCCCGGTGCCGGCGGCCCCGCCCGCTCCAACTAGCGTATGCGCTTCGTCAATGAAAAGGATGATGGGTTTCTGCGATGACTGGACTGCTTCGATGACCTGTTTGAGTCGTTCTTCAAACTCCCCTTTCATGCTAGCGCCAGCTTGTAGGAGTCCGACATCGAGCGCTCGCAACGAAACATCCCTAAGCGAGGGAGGCACATCCCCGGAAGCGATTCGAAGCGCAAACCCCTCGACCACGGCCGTTTTCCCAACGCCAGCTTCGCCAGTTAGAATGGGATTGTTCTGACGTCGTCGCATGAGAATATCGACGACCTGCCGAATCTCTTCGTCGCGGCCAACAATCGGATCGATTTTGCCGGATCTCGCCTGTTCGGTCAAATCCACCGTGAACCGATTCAATGCGTCTTGGCCACTCGATTGGCCCGGCATAGCTCCACTGGCTTCGCCGGGAACCGCGCCACCGCCAACGGAACTACCGTCCTTGCTGAGCATCGATTCTTCAGGGGATGCCGCAACAATGTTTGCGAAGTTCTCGGACAACTGATCCAATTTGATTTTTTCAAACTCGCGAGAAATGCCCATCAATGTATTTCGTAAGGTTGGCGTCTTCAGGCACCCGACAATGAGATGGCCCGTTCGCACTTGATTTTGCCCAAACATCAGAGTCGCAAAGAGCCAGCCACGTTCAACCGCTTCGTCCACATGGGCAGATAAGTCGGAAATGCTGGTTGCACCGCGTGGAAGTCGGTCCAATGCATCGGTAAAGTCTTTGGCAATCCTGGCGGGCTGCAAGTCAAATTTCTTAATAATCTGATGAAGGTCAGAATCTTGGAGTTGCAGAATTTGGTGGAACCAATGAACGATTTCCACATAAGGATTGCCTCGCAGTTTGCAAAAGGTCGTTGCGCTTTCAATGGCTTTGAATCCAATTGCATTGAGCTTTCCAAACAGCTTCGAACGGCTAATCTCTGACACAGCTAAACTCCGGTAGTTAAAGGTTCGCGTTCCCTAAGGCTAGGTTTCTTACGCAAGGGCTTATAGTGACTCTCCGATCGAACCGTCGGATTAACAATCAACTGGTCGGCATCTCGCGTCGGTTGTCGACTGGCTAGCCATGTCGTCCATCCGAGTTGCCCCTGCCGCCCCAATCGTATCTGAGGTACTTCGGTTTTTTTCAACACGAGTTGAACATCCCAAGACAATTCTAGTCCGACGTATTGATCTACAATCGAACGCAGTCGCTTCATACTTGTACCATTGGGCAACAGTTGCCGAAACGGAGTGAAGTCGAGGGGGCCCAGGACGATGCGAAAACGTTGCTGGCAATCCCGAACGCGAGATCCCAAGGTTATGCTCCTGCCGAGCTCGCTAGATTGGGTCGCTCTGCCCAACTTCCAATGGCAGTCTTCCGGCAACTGTATCCAATGGCTAACAAAGGGAATGACATCGGCTTGCGCGTCGTAGAATGCGCTCAGGATTGATTTCAAGCCCGAACTATGTCGTGTTTGGGAAGCAAGATGTGCTGCGAAAAAAAACTTAGCATGGTCTGGCATCTGGTCGCGATTTCGCAACGACTTCATGCCTAACCCGCACAATGAGGCCACATATTCCGTGAATCGATCCGTTTCCGGACGATCGAGGTGCACCGTCGGTTGACTTGAGGACCAAGCGCGATAAAAAAAACTGGTCATTCGATGATGAAACAAATCAACGAAAGCCGCAAACGTCGGATCGCGATGGTGTTTCACCCGTTGGTCTGCAAAATCGGTAATGTGGGTTGGCATCGGTCCATTTGGCCCAAACACCCCCAGAAAACACGTCTGCAGTTGCCACTTCCCGTCCGAATTGCGATGCTGAAAACTTGCCAGCGAACTGGGAGCAAAATTCAACGAAGGACGTTGGCCTAAACGCAACGATTCATTGGTCGGGCGACTGGATTTTCCCGTCGGCGGTTGATCGCGGAAAACGCAATCAAGCATTCGGATCGCGGACAACAACGTGAATCGATAGGGTTCGTTTTGGAGAGTCGCTAATCTTGCTAGAGATTCTGGCGACGTCCGATGTTGATCGGCCATTTCATTACCTCTCCTCTCTCCAATGTACGCAGCACCGTTTGTGTAAAGGAATTGATCGAAACGTATTTACTAAAAAAGTCGGACAGGACGGCACCCAGCAAAAATACGCCGGAACCTTCGAAACGTGACTCATCGCAAGTCACCGTGACCTCAAGTCCTCGCCCAAAGGTCAATGGGCCGCGCTGCGACAATCGCTGAACAATGGGTTTGGCATTGACCGAAACGAGACCCTCCGACTGTCGAACTGCATCGGTCGCATAGGCCTCCTGATAGAGCGACAACATCTCCCGAAGTGCGGCCGCTCCCTTTCCGTCTCCATCGACCAGCGACAAATAATTGAGCGATAGATGGCTGATCAATCGCCAGCTTCGTTCTCCCGTGGTTTCGGAAAAGGAGGGTTTCGGCTCGGTTGGCCCGGCGAGGCATCGAATCGACCGGACCGGTGCACCCGATTCGAGAGTAAAATCGGTTGACGACTTTCCGACGGGCATCGAAATGGGAAGATCCCTGTTGGTGCACATGACACGCAAATCCAACTGCGATAAGTTCGACGAATAAGGTGCTTGATCCGCATCCACGATCGATAGATAGACCTCGCTTCCAACGTAGCTCGTTCTTGGCCCCTTTCTTTTTTGTTTGCTTGAAAGTTGCCGCTGAGTGCGTCTCAAGGCATAGTACTTACTAGATGGGTTTTGCGATTCAACATCATGGTCGTTTATCTCGTAGAACGACCGAAAGCGTTCCATCGCATCGGTTCCCTTATCGTACCCCGCAACGCCTAAAACTGAGTGAATTTCGAAGTCCATCGGGCGTGTTCGATCGGGAACCACATGGTATTCCACGTCGGCATCGTTGACATGAATGCGATCGGCTCGATGCGGAAAGAGATTGATTGCAGGGGTGCAAAACAAACCAAAGTTGGTGGCATCCACCACATTTTCCAAACGCGGCTGAAGCCTTCGCAACGGGATAATGATATCAACCTGATTGGACTTGCATCGACGAAGGTGCCGGTTGAGATCGGTGAGCTCAAAAAAGAGAAAGCGTTGTTGAAACGCAAAATACTCGCTGAGCATTCGATAGCCTTGAAAAGACCGACTGACAACTGGCAGCAACGACTGCGAATCGTCAAAACCCATGGGCAAAATCGGCTGCTTCAATGCAACCGTTTCTTCGTTTGCTCCATTTGTCCAGGAAAGCACCACGCCTTGAGCATCCGCGAATATTTGCTCGTAAAGCAACATAGTTCGCGTGTCCCGACCACGTATGTAGACCGGTAGTCGATCGATCGCCATTTCGCTGAATGAAACTCCGGAGGTAGATTTCAATCGAATCCGCAAGACGGACTTGATATCGCGGAGACTGCCAGGCAGCCGCGTGGCGACGACATCGCGACTTGTGTACGCAGCCTCGGAAATGTTAAATGGCCAAAGACTGACCGGTTGAGCGGTTCGGTATTCGCACGTCGTTTGTTCCCCAGCCCCCATCAAGCTTCGGAGTGACGTTCCACGTTCGAGCGTAAAGCCATCTTCCAATTTCCCTTGCTCAGGATCGGCTTCAAACTGAACGACCGCCATGGATGGTGTTGGGCAGAGGTAATGCGGATAAACCATCTCCAACAAGTGGTCCGTAAACTTGGGGAATTCATCGTCCAATTTCAAATGGACACGTGCCGCTAAAAATGCGAAGCCCTCTAGCAAGCGCTCCACGTAAGGATCCGCGCACTCAAAACCATCCAGTCCCAGTCGACCTGCGATCTTTGGGAAATCACGCGAGAACTCCCCTCCCATCTCCCGAATGTAGAGAAGCTCGCGATTGTAAAATTCCAGAAGTCTAGGATCCATAGTCAAGATGGTACACGGGTGAGTTGCATAAACGATACCCCAATGGCATTCGATTCAGTGGTTGGATTCAGCAATCGAGACCTTGCCCGTTTCCAGGTCAAGCTCCGTACGCAAAAACATTCGAAGCGGGACAGGCTGAGCCCACAATTCCCCATCGATCTCGAACACCAAGGTTTTGCGACTCATCATTTCATGAGAGAAAAGGGCCTTGACCTCAAGTTTGTTCTTTAGGAGTCGAGGCTCGAAGGCGATGATGGCGTTGCGAACTTGTCGCTCCAGCTTGGAAAGTTCGAGCCCCGAGGCAATGACCCCTGCGATTGCCGGAATTCCAAAATTGAGAACAGAATTCTTTATTTCTGGGGTCGCATCCAGGTTGACGGCTGCTTCCAGGCACTCGGTGTTAAGCAACCAAGTCAAGTCTCGGAGAACGCATTCTCGAAGCCTCTGCAAACTCAGGACGCGGGCATCCCGAGACTCGTTGCGCTCGTTTGGCGCATCATCCGTGAGACGATCGAGAAGCGATGGCTGCAGTCTCTCTTTCTGCGTCAACTCAGCCATGCGCATCACTCACGTTGAACTCGATTTTATGAATTTTGGTCAATGCATACTCGTCTGTGTCGGTTGCGAGGATCCGCTGCCCTAGTCCGATGAACGAATTCTCTCCCACTTGATTCCAAAGAGTTTTCCAACCCAAGCGAACATGGTCATCGGATTGCGTTTGGCTGTCGACGTAGCGAGTTGGAATAAATCCCACGGTCTCGCCTCCGTTGGCCCATTCAAAGCGAGCGGGCAGCCAAACCAGGTCTCGAAGGTCCGATACTTTCTCAAGTACCATCGATCGAATACGATGAAAGGGAATCCAAAAATACCTGCCGTTGATAATGGTTTCCAGAAACGGGCCGATGCGTGAGTCGGCATCCGCCATCCATTCGAAGGGAAACGACTCTACGATAGTGGGTTCATCTGTCGAGGTTTTGACCGGAAACAACGACACCGTCCCAGATGCTGTGGGTGCATCTTGCAATGCATTGTCACGCATCTTGGCTGCATCGGACTCTTTGCCTTGTCCAAACAACTTGAGCGACTCTAACATCAAGGCCATCCATGATTCCGGTTCCCCGAAAAGCAACGGCGATCGTTTTCCGGCGAAGACATCGGCTCGCAATGCCTCGCAGTTCAAAGTCTCCTGATACGTTTGCACCAACGAAAGGGACTCCGCATTCAGATCCCGGAGAACATTGAGCTGACCGAGCGCGCGTTCCCACTGACCAAGTATACAAAGTAACTGAAAGAGAAAGATCCGATGCTTGGGCTCGGACGGATTGTCCCGAACCTCGCATTGCAAGCTTTTTAAGGTAGATGCGAGATCGGCGTTCCGAAGGGATAACAAGGAAGACATTCTTTACTCATTCCGTTGGTTGAATTCAATCATCGCTTTTTACAAGATCATCCGGTTTCCAGTCCTTGTTGGCTTGCTCATCCCAACCCAATGGCCCGTGAGTGACAAACTCCTTACCGTCAGCCGAAGTTCGATACTTCATCGCCGCTCGGTTAAACCAAATGCGAACCGATTCCGTTGGCCTATCGTCACCGCTTGCATCAATGTCCCATTGTTTGATCATCGCGTTTTCAATGCGAATTTTCAAATAGGGCTTCATGGGCGACTTGCCATCGCTTTTGGAGCTATCGTAACGATTTTGAAGCAGATGAATGTCGACGGTAAAAAAGCCAGAGTCCGTAGAGCCCGTTCTGCCTTTCATTGCTCGGTGCATCAAATAGACCGTGGCTGCATCCACGGTCTTTCCGATACTTAATTCCTGTTCGTCCTGCTTGCCGATCTCGATATCCTGTTTGGAATCCGAGGCCTGGACACTCTTGCCAACACCAAAACTGATCGAGTCGGCCACGAACCACTTTTTGTTGTTGTAACCTGGGACTTCAACGTCCCCTGCTACATTATCGATGCGAACGACAATCATTGGATGCCTCCATCCTAAAACACGCCAACTGCAAAACGCCCGACGCAAACAATTGGCGACGAACGGAAGTACCCTTGAAGGCCCTAACGAACCACTTCGCCATCGACGATCAACAAGTGGTTTGGATTCGCCTTATCCAGAAACCGAAATGGTTATACCTTGTGCTCTTCCGCTGCGCTTGGAAGTACGGCTTCGGTCCAAGGCTTTGATTTGACTTGATCCCATCGGCAATCATGGGCCGAACCAAAGGTTTTTCCATCGTTCGTAGGAAAGTAAACAAAAGCGATCTTGTTGTACCAAATGGCCACATCTTCCGTAGGACGATCATCACCATCCCCGCTCGTGCTCCACGATTTGATAAACACGTTGTCCAGCTTGTACGCCAAGTAGACGATGTTGAACTGCTCGTTATTGTCACGAGTGATCGCTTCTACGAATTTGACATCCGCTTCCTTGCAAGACGATCCGCTGATGGCTTTTTTGGCCAAGGCTGCCGAAGCCGTATCCATACTCTTCGAAATGGTGCATTCCTGCAATTCGCCAACACCGATGTTGACGTCGGCTGTTCCACTCTTGCCGCTGTCTGCCAATTCTCGCTCAACGCCAAATCCGAAGCTTTCAGCAGTAAAATAACCTTTGAAACCATCGATTTGACAGTCGCCTGGAATACCCTCAATTTTCACCAAAATCATTGGACACCTCTAACTGTTGAAAGAACAACAAACCCAATACAACACCACTGAATCTACAAAAAACCAGTAAGCTCAGTGTGTGAACAGCAACTTCCTCACCAGAAGAAGCCGCAGAACCTAACAGCGTACAAAAAAAGCTACGCGCTCGGAAGACGCGACGTCAAACGAAGCGAAACCGTTAATCCCTCTAACTGGTAGTGGGGCTTCAAAAAAAACTTCGATTTGTAGTATCCTGGATTGGCTGGATCTTCCTCAATGACGACTTTGGCTTCGGCCAACGGTCTGCGGGCTTTGTCGTCTTGCGAGGCAGCAGACGGATTCGGCTCCACGTAGCGATTGATCCAATTTTGTAGCCAGGTTTCCAAACTTCCTTTGTCTTGGTAACTGCCGATTTTGTCTCGAACCATGCACTTCATGTAATGTGCAAATCGGCAGGTGGCAAAAAGATAGGGGAGACGAGCCGACAATTGTGCGTTGGCACTTGCATCAGGATCGTCATATTCCACTGGCTTCTGCAACGACTGCGCTCCAATAAACGCGGCAAAATCGCTGTTCTTCTTATGGATGAGTGGCATGAAACCATTCTTGGCCAATTCCCCTTCACGTCGGTCACTGATGGCAATTTCCGTGGGACACTTCATGTCCACGCCACCGTCTTCGGTCGGGAACGTATGCGTTGGCAAGCCTTCAACAGCCCCCCCCGATTCAATACCGCGGATCGAGGTGCACCATCCGTAATCTTTGAACGAACGGGTGATGTTGGTTGCCATGGCATAGGCCGCATTGGCCCAACAGTATTTCGAATGGTCACTGCCGTCGACAGATTCCTCGAAGTCAAATTCTTCCACGGGATCGGTCTTGGATCCGTAGGGCAATCTGGCTAGGTACCTCGGGAGACACAGACCGAGATAGCGAGAGTCGTCGGACTCGCGCAGCGATCGCCAAGCAGCGTATTCTGGCGTACCAAAAATCTTGGTCAAATCGCGTCGATCGTTCAGCTCTTGCCAGCTTTCCAGTTGGAACAGACTTGGCGATGCGCCTGTAATCAATGGGGTATGCGACGCCGCACAAACTTGGGCCATTTCCGTTAGCAACGCAACGTCTGGCGGGCTATGGTCGAAGTGGTAGTCGCAGACCAGGGAACCGTAGGGCTCGCCGCCGAATTGCCCGAACTCCTCTTCGTAGATCTTCTTGAAAATAGGGCTTTGATCCCAAGCCGTACCCTTGAACTTCTTGACGGTTTTTCCAAGATCCGCTTTGGAAATGTTGAAAACGCGAATCTTGAGGTTCTCATCGGTCTCCGTGTTGTTGACGAGATAATGCAGCCCTCGCCACGCACCTTCCAACTGCTGGAATTCAGCCTTGTGAATGATCTCGTTGATTTGCTCTGTCAACTTCTTGTCGAGCGACGCAATGATCGCAGTGATGGACGCAAGCGTGTCGTTGGAGACAACATCCGAGTCAAGAAGAACTTGTTCCGCTAGCGTCTTGACAGCCGATTCGATCGCATTCTTAGCATCATCCGACTGAGGTCGAAACTCCTTCTTCAACAACGCGGTGAAATCACCTTCTGCAAACTCGGTCGCGCCTAATGACGTTTGAGACTGTCTTTCCATTTCTGACCTACCTTAGAACTTTCCCGTGAAACAACCATTGAATGAAATGAAATCCACAACCTGGAAACTCTCGCCGCCAATAGCCCTACAAATCGTTAAGCAAGGCATCGAGGTCGTCCTCGGAACTGCTATCGGAACCAGCAACTGGCGCGGCAGGAGGTGCTGGCGCTGGCGCAACTGGAGCCGGCGCGACGGGTTTGGGTGCGACAGGAGTTGCCGCCACTGCCGCCGCTGGAGTTGCGGATGCAACGGGCTTGGACATCTCTGGGTTTGGAGTCGACGCAAGCGATCGCAGCACCGTTGGGTCCTTGAGTATATTGCCAATCAACGCTTCTGCACCAGCCTTGCCGTCCATGTAGGTCATCAAATTGGCCAACTGGGTGCGTGTTTCCAGCAGCTTCCGAAGCGGCTCGACCTTCTTGGCAATCGCAGCCGGAGAAAAGTCATCCATGCTTTCGAAGGTGATGTCGCACATCAAATTCCCTTCTCCCGTTAACGTGTTCGGAACCGCGAAGGCAACGCGCGGCTTCATTGACTTTAGACGCTCATCGAAGTTGTCCACGTCGATCTCAAGGAACTTGCGATCGGCAACACCAGGAAGTTTTTCCGACGGATTGCCTGATAGATCGCTCAACACTCCCATTACGAACGGCAATTGAATCGTCTTTTGAGCACCGTAAACTTCGACATCGTATTCAATTTGAACTCGCGGCGCACGATTTCTCGCGATGAACTTTTGAGAACTTTGCTTTGCCATCCCTTAAACCTCTTTCCTTTCGAACCTGCTGGTCACTAAAACTCAAACGCACTATTGTACTTGAACGACGCCGCTCGATGTTGGAGCCTTTTCGCCGCTAACACTTCATAGGATTAACTTTCACTAATATCCATCGTTTGGATCAACTGGTTTGGAGGCGTTGCCGGCCCCCCTCGCATTCGACGACGAGGTCGATAATGTTGCCTCAACAGGTTCGGGCTCCGGTCCTCCCAACACCTCTGCTTGCGTCACCCCATCGGGCGATATGTCCCGCAGGATATCCATAAAACTCATCGTTGACAATCTCTTCGCCCGCTTCAATAGCATGGGTAATGGGCTTGAAGGCTCGTTTCGCTCAAGCCAAGCAATGATTTTATCTAACCCTTCAATCACGTCTTCCCGACGCGTGATGATAAAGGGCCCATTTCCGACCGGCGCGCGATTGCCAGAAACGATCGAAGTAGGTTCCGAAAGTGCTTCGAAATCGACGCTCCCCGTCGCCCGGCTAGAAGTCGCCTGACTGGTACCATCAATGTCTTTTCGCATAGCCATCCAGACTTTGTGAAAACGCGCAATTCCCTTTAGTTCCTTTTCCAGTGTTTCGAGATTAGGTCCTGTGGCTGCTCCAAGTCGATCGGAAAACCCTTTCTCGATCGCAGCAATGTGTTTGAGACTGTCCTCTACGGATTGTACCAAATTACTAAACTCTTTCGAATCGCTGGTCATCACAGCAGCTTCGATTTTCTTTTGAGTTGGAGGCGACTCCATTCCTTCTGGTATCGGAAGCTCTCCCTTTGCAATCGCGCTGTCCGTAAGAGTGAACTTTCCTACCGAGCGACTGACAAGGATCGGAGTATGACGGATTTGCCGAATGAGTCCGCCAGCTTTGCACAGCCCGGCAAGGGAATTGATTCGAATGGTGGGATCGTTGTCATCGTCGGCATCCAGTTGCGGATACACCGTGTCCCAATACTGATCGACGAATACAGAAATTAGGTGAAGCACATCTCGAAAAGCGATGAAGCCCCCGGTGGCTAGTTCCGCTTGCGCTAGATAAGTGGCCGCTCGCAGGTCCTTGGACCGCCGGAGCACGCCCAAAGCGGCCGCGCGTACCTCATCCCAATCCGCGGGCGTACCTTCGATTCGAGTGGAACCAAATTCCTGATCCGGAGTACCTTGGGCTGCTTTCTCCATGCGAGAAAAATCGGCGTCGTATTCAAGATCGCACCCACTTGGGGCATCGGGACTGACCGCAGCCATCAACGGCTCCAAATCGTTGCTCATTACCCAATGATCCCTTTTCAAAATGAAGTTTGCGTCTCAAGGTTCACACGACTCAAATGTCGGTCAGCATCAACGAGTATTTCGCAAGGAATGCTTCGTAACTCCCAGATTCGATTTTTTTCGGGAGGAATGAAGCTATTGTTTCGATAAACCACACGCCGCCTCAAGTATGAAAACCGAGAAGTTGCAATTTCTAACAAACCAACTCAAAAAAATCCCAAAAATCTACTGGCAATTTTAATTGGATTGGTTTGGTCGAGAGCCAAACTTCAATTCGAAAAGGACAAAAACCAGAACAAATTCTGCAAAAACATGAATTTTTGAGACTTCTCGCCCAACGCCAGGATCTGGTTGCGAGGCTCCGCCTCGCAACCCACATAGGTTTGGCTACCGTCGGTTTCCAACCGGCGGGGCCATATCTGACAGCTACCTCGAATACCCGATATTCATTTCACCAATGTAGTACGCCAAAACGCATCCGTTGGGGGCGAGCCCCAAACGGATGGGCTAGCGATTGTCGATCAGCGAGAAGTCGCGAATTTTTTGTTTACCAAGACCATCGCATGTCAAAATTCCAGGTCGCATCCGTGAACCGTTCTCGAGAAATAGCGAGCGAAACGGCACTGCCGATCTCAAACAGCCCAAAATCCCCCTTTTGATCGACTGCGTAATGGAGGCCTGGCGTCAAATAGAATATCGAATCGTGATCGATCGATCGGATGGCTCCCGTGGCATCGGTGGCCATCCCGTTCAGCACCGAGAAGGCGCTCAGCTCGACAGAAGGAATCCAAGCGTTTCTGTCTGTCTCAAGCCAGACTCGATTAACTCCAGTAGCGAATTTGAGCACCTGCCCACCATGTTGTGGGTCTGCACCCAACGGGAACCAAAACTTGAGCTCCCCATGCATCCAGGTGTCGTCTTGAAACTCGTTGCGAAACAAAATGCCAGGCTCGAGGGCGACGTGCCCGGTACCCAGTCCGGCGGCTGCGTTTCCCGATGAAAAGTGAGTTCCAAAATACTGAGTGAGCATCCATTGCTTGCCATCCATCAAGACGGTCTTTACGATCAGCTTCATGTCGCCAAGCCCCGCATGGTTCTCGTTGACTTGTGGGTCCGTCGAACGAAAGGGGACCTCAAATGCAGTGGATAGTTTCTTGGAGCCCAACTCCATTCGAATCCTGGCCTCCTGATAATTGATGACAGATTCGCCTTGCGGTGGCCCTTTCACGCTTCCCGTTTTCGCCCAAAAGTACTCGGCACGGTCGGGTAGGCGCATGCGATTTGCCAGCACCGCTCGAATACGGAAGTTATTGAAGGGTTGAGCTGGGTCGATGTCAAAAAGGGAAAACGCAAGCCTCTCGTGACCAAGCCCGGTTCCGTTCCAAGCGGATCGCCTCCGAAAAGAAACGGTTGGAGGAGCGGACTCCAATAGTCCCTCAAAAACGGGAGGGGCTTCCACGACTACCGATGGCCTGTCGACGCCGGGCGGGCTGGTGAAAAATGGCTGAGGCGTGGGGAGAATCTCCTGAGAAATGCTCAACTGCTCTTCGCTTGAGAATTCCGCGCTGGGGCGGTGCGATGTCAACCAATTCGGATCCATAGGATTGGCCAGGCCAACGATTGGATATCCGAGTTGCACCTGGGGCTGCACGATCAGTCGATCCGTCTTCGTGGGATAAGCCGTTGGCAATCCCACCTTGACTTGAGCGTTGACGTTGGGGCGGTAAAGGGCCGAATCAGTGAAACCCGGATTGGATTCCAGTTGCGATTGCCCTTGCAATGGTTTGGAAATCAAAAGAACGAAATAGCAAGTCAGAAACGTAACGGAATGTACCGACGTTTTGATAGACTGCCATATTGTCGTCCAGTTGGTTGCCAAGCTTGTCTCCCAAACGGTAGTTTTACCCAGACTCGTTTTCGTGGCGGACTAGGAGGAAATGGAAGCTGTATCGGCTGGATCGATTGTAGCGGATGAGTGGAAACGGAACCGTTTCCATTAAAATCACCCCCCAGACGAGCTGAGGTGACGATGTTTACGCAACTTGCAATCCTTGTTACATTGTCCGGAAATCTGCAAGTTCGACAGTATGGTCACTTAGGGGTATTGGGAAGCTTGGGGTTTCCAGGCAGAATTCTGAAAGCTACGGTTTATGCAACATCTTCCTGTTCATTGGTATGAGGGGGCATTCCTACGTCCTCATCACTTCCAAGCGTCGGATCGTTATTGGTCCGACTCGCTCCGCGTTGCAGGTCAATTCGATAATCCGCATAACTATGGCTTGGTCTCGATCGACTTTAGTCGCGAGGCGCTTGCCAATCATCAATTCGAACTCCGAAGTCTGCGCGCTCGCATGCGAGATGGAACTCTGATTGATATCCAAATCGGCGATGAACCAGACCGAATCGATTTATCGAAGCCCATTGCGGCGTCCGCTTCTATCACTAAGAACTTAAAGGATGCGTTCGAGCGAGAATCCGCCATACGAATTTATTTAGGCGTGCCGAAGATGCGACTTGGCAGAACCAATGTTGGTTCGACCGAGGACGACAAAGCCGCCGAGCTGCGCTACCTCGAATCGGAAGCAAGTCTACAGGACGAAAGTTGGGGCGGCGACGAACAAGAGATTCAACTCCGTCGTCTCAACGTTCAACTTTTAGTGTCAACTCAAGACCTGGCCGGTTATGAATTGCTTCCCATCGCTCAAATAAAACGCGCCAGCGAAGGGGAATCGGCCCCTCAACTCGACCCAGTCTTCATTCCTCCGGTGGTCTCGCTTGACGCTTGGGCAGGTCTGAGCCGGGATATCGTTCGCGCTGTCTATGACGTGATCGGTCAGAAGATCGAAGTTTTGAGCCAACAAGTGATCAATCGAGGCATCGGACTGGATAGCCGCGACCCGGGGGACGCAGAGCGGATCTTGATGCTTAGTCAGCTCAATTCGGCCTACGGTGCATTGTCGATTGTTGCATTCGATCGAGGTGTTCACCCGCGTGTGGCCTACATCGAGCTCTGTCGTATCGTTGGTCAGCTATCCATCTTCAGTCCCGATCGTCGCATAACGGACCTTCGTCCCTACGATCATGACAACCTTTATGACATCTTCATGGATATTAAGATTCGCATTGAGTCACTGATCCATGCAGTCCGGGATTACGAAGTTCAGCAACGCTACTTTGTGGGGGTCGGTCACGGAATGCAGGTGACGCTTGACCCGCGTTGGTTCAATTCCGATTGGCAATGGTTTATCGGCGTGGACAAGGGAGAACTTACGCAACGCGAATGCCTAGAACTGCTGTCGGCGGGGCAATTGGATCTAAAACTTGGAAGCAGTCGGCAAGTGGAGTTTCTTTTCAAACAGCGAGCTACCGGAGTGACTTTGACACCAGTCGATCGTCAGATACGTGCGCTTCCGGGTCGAGCCGATTGGGTCTTTTTCGAAGTGCCTCGGCAAGATACTCCTGCATGGAAAGACGTTCAAGAAACCCAAACGCTGGCCATGCGATTGAAGGATTCTCTGATCGCTAACCTCGATCGATTGCAGGGTCAGCAGACCTTGGTCGTAGCTGCGTTCGGACGCAAGATTGCACTCAAATTTGCGCTATTCGCGGTGCCCGCACAAACATGACTCCGAAGCATTCCCTGGCCGTCGATCCCTTTTTGCTCCACTCCCTGGATTTGCTCGATCGCATCTCCTCCGGTGCCGAGCCGAATCCTCACGAGGAAAGAGTTCGGTTGCGTGCCTACCTCGATCAGGGAGAAGCGATCGTAGGTGCAGGTCGGGACTGGCAACTGTCGAGCTACGCTTTGGTCGCTTGGATCGACGAAATGCTGGTGGAAGCGAGTTGGGCCCATCGGGAGTGGTGGAGCAATAACGTGATGGAACGCGAGATATTCAACACGCGAGAATGTGCAGAACGCTTTTTTGTAAATGCCAAGGAAGCTTCTAGTTTGAATCAACGCGACGCTCTCGAGGTCTATTACGTTTGCGTCATCTTAGGATTTCGAGGAATTTATAGCGAACCCTCGATCGCTCAAATGATTACCGAGACACTCGGTCTTCCCTCGGATTTGAGTGTTTGGGCAAAGCAAGTTTCCATGTCGATTCGCTTAGGTCAAGGACGTCCGACGCTGAAGGATGCGACTCGTGAAATCAAAGGCGCGCCGCCACTGCCATCCAAGAATCGGGTCGTGTGGCCATGGTTGTTTGCTTCCATTCTGGCGGCTTGGAGCGTCATTTATTTTGTGCTTCATTTGCCTCGTTAAACTTAATCAAAAACGCCAACGTTGGAAATGGACCCGATGAGCGACGCAACCGATGACCAGGAGACACCCAACCAGGACGAAGAAGGCCAAGAGGAACGTCTTGGTTGCATCGCTCGAATCATTCCAGTGACGACTCCAGGTTGCGCTACGCTGCTGACAGTCATTTTTCTTCTATCCACCGTCATCACGGTTTGGATTGTCTTTTGGCTCGACCCGAACA
>JBBRJI010000022.1:0-17671 GCA_038219625.1 Pirellulales bacterium
CACGGCAATTTCTCAATGATGCTCGAGCGAGTAGGTTGTCGACAAGCAATCCTATCGGGACGCGGCCGACTCTGGCGATGGTTGGAAGAACGCCAACCTGAGAACTCAGTTCATGAAGAAATTAACCAAGGCGAAAGTTGAACCGTGGGTGAGATTATTCCATTCGATGCGGGCCAGTCGGCAAACTGAATTGGAACACGAGTACCCCACCCATGTGGTTTGCGCATGGCTAGGAAACAGCGTTACAGTCGCTCAGAAAAGTTACCTGCTCGTTACGGAAGCCGATGTTGCGAAAGCGATCAACGACACCACTCGAATCCGCGGTACAAATCCAACGCGCGCGGGGTCAAAAAGTGGGGTTTGCGAGACAAAAACGACGCTGCACGGAACACGCACAGAAGAGGCAAGAAGTCATATAGACCATGAAAAAGACAGTGAGAACTTGGTTTTTGCTGGGAATTCATTGATCAAATCAGCGGAGGACAAGGGATTCGAACCCTCAACCGGTTTCCCGGCGCCTGATTTCGAATCAGGTTCCTAACCATTCGGCTATCCTCCAGTTAACACTGGTAATCTACACCACAGAACCTGTTTTCGGCAAGGCTTGTTGGATCGGAACCTTTTGGATACGCTCGCTCCCTGGCCTTACGATGGCATTTCCAAAAGTCTCGCCATTCGATGGAAATCGCTGCTTGTTTCGATAAACCTCACCGTAGTTACCAAGGTTTCTGGGTCGACTAGCTTCTCAAACGGAACGTACGAAAGATTGAACTGACCGCCGACCGAAACCATCACTCCATTCAGTTTTTCTTCGATAAGCGCTCGGTAAGCTCCTACCCCAATTTGCGAACCGAGCATGACGTCGAAGGCAGTCGGAACACAACACCGGGATTCGTATCCCAATTGCAAACCGTTGATCTTACGGTGCTTTCCGGTTTTCGCCGTATAAGCATCGCTCAGCATCGTCGCAAATGCCTTGCCGATCGCAATGCTTGATATCGCAATGTGACCGTGATCGTCCCGGCTGATTCCATCCAAGTAAGAACTGGGTAAATGAGTTGCAAGTCCCTCAGCGATAACAATCACTCCATAATTGCGGCCAGCCTTTTCGCGAGCGACCATGGTGGCAACCATTTTGTCCATAACCGCTTCGAGATTCATCACCGTCCGGGTTTCCACGGAACCGTCTGCACGCGTGGTGGTTTCTGTATTCTTGAGCGGACCCACGATATCTTCCACGCTAAGGACCATGCTTGCATCACCCGCGATGGACGCTCCGTAGGCCAACCAGCCTGCCGATCGCCCCATGGCTTCACATAGGAAATAAGCTTGCCCGGCTGCTGCATCCCGATTCAAATTTCGAATCTCACTGGCAAGCGTCTCGGCAGCGCTAAAGTAACCGAAAGTGAAGTCAATTCCGGGGTAGTCGTTGTCGATCGTCTTGGGCAAGTGGATCACCGGCATTCGAACTTGGTCGGCTGGCAAGGTATCCTGATATAACTTCATCTTGTTGGCTGTTTTGAGCGTGTCATCCCCGCCGATGCTCACCAGGGCGTCCACCCCCAACGATCGCAAAGCCAAGTAGGCGCGGTGCAAGGGAGCGGATTTTTCGGCGTCTCTCAGATGTGCGGGACTTGAGACCCCTTTACCAGGATTCGACCTGGCCGTACCGATCATGATGCCTGGTTCCGTGCGAGAGAATTCGAGCCGCTCGTAATTGAACTTGATGAAATGCTTGCCCTCGACCAAGGGTGTTTTCGGGTCGAAGTCAATTAAATGCGAGTAACCGTGTTTGATTCCAATAACTTCAACACCTGCGTTCAAAAGCGTGAAAGCCGCTGAAGTAATCACCGAATTCGCGGCTGGTGCAGGCCCACCTGCAAATAATATCGCCACTCGCTTGATTGCAGTCATTGAACGTCGCTCTTAAATAATGAAACACATGGTTGGTAAAAGGAATCGGGCAAGATTGTAGCTACCACCTTCGGAATGTCCAACGGTCAGGCAGGTCTGGTAATTTGGAGAATCTATTCTCGATTTTCGGTTTATGCGATGACCAAAACCTCGATGCTCCCCCTAGTGGTAATGATGATTGATTCGCTGGCACCAAAAATACCGAATGTAACGCCTGTTGCGTTGATTCCGAAAGCAACGTCCCAAGTGAGTTTTGGAGTTGGAAATGTCAGCGAAATTGAATTTGCGAACGACAAAAAAGTGCACTGCCCATGCATTCAATCAAGAAACGCTCCGCAAAACGTTGGCGATTGCCCTGGCATTCGGACTCTCTTTCGCCTCGCTCGAATCGATGTCCGTTGGCCAATACGACGACGGAGATTTGCCCGCATCGCCTTGGTCCAGACGATTGGAGACCCAGCCTATCGTCAGCACCGAGAATGGAAGCCTTGTTTCAAACGGTCGGCTGCGTCCACCTGGCGCTTCCGCCCTACCCGCAGTTAGGAGCGAAGGACGAGGAGCCGAACAGCAAGCCGTCCAACCGCAGCGAATGGCACCTGTCACGCTGATGGGGCCAGTACTGCCGAAGGTATCGCCATCAACGACCACCTTGCCTAACCACGCGTCGACCCAGAAAAAGCCAATCGAAGCAGAATCCGATTGGCATCGCGTGCAGGCAGGCGGTCTGATTCTTGAAGCCGACGACAAGCGCATGACAGAAAGTTTGGATCTCGAGTCGAAGGGGACTCGCGAAAGGACGGCAGTTCGCAGCAACCGTCGTATTGGTACCGGATTACCGGATCGAACGGAAGAAGAAGCGACACCGTTGCTTCCTTCCCAAACGGCGTCCGCGAAGTCATCGGCAGGTCGCGAGGAACCGGTTGTCAGTCGATCTGCCAATCGGCCCGACGCTCAAAAAGGCCAAGACAGTCAAGACAACAAAGAACTGTATATGGAATCCTTCAGCGTATTGACATCGTCTAGAGTGAATCCCAACACCCAGCCGAAGTCGATCAATCGAAGTGATTTCGCACCGGTCGCAAACGGGCAACCGCTATTGGTTCATGCGGTCCAAGAAGCGATTCCCGTTTCGCCAAAAGGCGCCCACGAGGAAAGGGGCAATGTTGGCAATGTTGGCAATGTTGGTAGAGTTGAAATACCGGTAAGCAGACCAGCCAACGATGAGATCCAAATGAAACGGATCGCGCTAGCCCAGCGAGTCCACCACGAACTGGTATCGAACCCGGCTGCCGTCTCAGCTAAAGCGCCAGAGGCACTCGAGTCTCTTCCGGGTTGGCAAGCTGTCGAGCATGAGCTCAAACAACGGCTAGAGCGATGCGATTCCCTTTTAAGGCGAGGGGCTGTTCTAAGTGCGAGGGAAGAAGCCAGTCAAGGTTTACTTCGCCTCTATCGAACCATGGATTTGCACCGAGGAAGCATGTTCAGCGAGGCAGCCTTTGAAAAAGCCATCACCGCCCTCCGAGAGGAAGCGGATTTTCAAAAAAGCCTTGGCGGTCGCCAAGGCTCGGGAGTCCAATCCATCGTCGATACCCATAGCACGGAAGCGCTCAAAGGTAGGCCGCTGGATACCACATCGCCTGAGTTGGCTGCGATGCATTATCGCTGGTTTGCTCGCTATCAATTGGTATCCGCGTCGGATGGCCATCCTTGGGCCGCAGACCTGCTCTACGCCTATGGGAAAACCCTTGAAAAAGACGCTGAGCTCAACCCAGCTCGGTCAAACATGTTTCGAAATCAAGCGGTCGTGTGCTATCAAGCAGCCATGCAGATTGCGCCATCACAAAGCGAAGTCGCCAACCAGTTGGGGTTCGCGCTCATTCATTTGGACAGAATGGAAGACGCGTACACGGCACTTGCCGCCTCGATCCAACACAAGCCCAATGCAAACGCATGGAATAACATGGCGGAAGTCTTTCGAAGACGAGGCTCGCTTGCGGACGCAGAATACGCAGTACAGCAAGCCACCGCATTATCCTCTGCCGTCCCAAAATACACCCCGGACAATCCTGAAATCACAGAAGTAGATCCCGCCGTCTTTGCTAAGTATAGCCCGAGGCCAACCATGGCCACTCCAATACAAAACGTCGCCCCTAATAATTCACCATCAACCGTGCCCTCTGGTTATGGTCCCGAGGTTCGCAGCGCCAAGTCTAGCAACAGTCTGTTTTCGAAGATTTTCAAAAAATGAAAAATCAATACATCAATAACAAGATGAAGCCGTCCTTCGTATTAGTCGCTTGGTGCTTTCTATCTAGCACCTTTTGCGTCGACCGATTGAACGCACAATACACGAATGCCCAATCGCAATACTCCAGTATGGGGATGCAGACCTGCGGATGTGGCGGCACAGCAGGATGCGGTCGCTGCGGTGGGTGTGGTCGAATTCCAACTGCAGTGCAGATGTGCCCTCCTCAACAGCCCACGGGAGTAACCTCCGGCGCTTGCAAGCCCTGCATAACCGGTATTGATTGTGCGCAAGATCCCACCGGAGAAAAGCGATGGGGGGACGCGCAGGGAATCCGTTTCGACCCGCTGTGGCATGGTGAGTACATCGGCCCCGTTCGATTGCCATCGCTATTGGAATATCGCATTCGCATCAACGACGAGATTACTTTTACGTACATTCCCAACCGTCAAAGGACCATCGACGAATACAAGTTGATGGTCGGCGATGAGATTAGTCTCGATTCCATTTCGGACAACAGTATCAAACAAGCCAGGGTGCCAATTCAACCGGACGGGACCGTGATTGTGCCATTGCTTAAAACCCCAATGGAAGCATCGGGCAAAACCATTCAGACGCTTCGAAAGGACCTGGAGGTCGCGTACAAACAGTACATTGTTGCTCCCGCGATCGACATCTTGCCTGTCAAAGTAAATACCAGCGTCGAGGACTTGAAGGATGCGGTCAATGGACCGTTCGCAGCGGGTGGGCGTGCCATTTCAGCCACGGTTAACCCAGACGGAAAGATTCAGTTGATTGGCCTTGGAAGTGTTAACGTTTTGGGCATGACCCTCGATGAGATCAAACGCGAAGTTAGTCTACGTTACCGAGAGAATTTCGTAGGGATCGATATTGAACCTCGGTTGACCAGAACGGCGAGCCATGTATGTTACGTTTTTGGTGAAGTCGTAAGGCCAGGTCGTTTTGAAATGGATCGGCCAACGACGGTAACTCAGATGCTGGCTCAGGCCGAGGGCACTAGAGTTGGCGCCAATTCCAGGCAGATCGTAGTCTTCCGCCGGGCCGAGGATTGGAGGTTGATATCGACCATGCTCGATCTCCAAGGAGCACATTTTGGAAAATCGCCTAATCCATCCGATGAGATTTGGCTTCGAGACGGCGATACCCTGGTTGTGCCCAAAAGGCCAATCACCCGATTGGACAACTTTATCCAGCTCTGGTTTACAGACGGACTCTACCGGGTACTGCCTTTCCAAGGAGTTTCCATTCAGCGACAATAATCCCTATCCGACTTGACCAGTTCGGACTCGATAGCCCGTTTCCACTCTATTAAACTGCATTCATGAGTTCCAATTACGAAGTCGTTCGAGTCGAAGATCGCCGCCAACGGCGGGAGTTTATAGACTTCATCTGGAAGCTCCATAAAGACGATCCAAATTGGATTCCGCCTATTCGAATGAATCAGGAGGAGCTCGTCAATTTTAGACGCCATCCGTTTTACGAGAATGCGAAGTGCCGAACGTTTATTCTCCGGAAGGACGGCCAGGTTGCAGGTCGAATCGCAGCGATTATCAACAACGGTCACAACAAACGCTTCGGTGAAAAACGTGGCTTCTTCGGTTTTTTCGATTGCATCGATGATCAGCAGGCGGCCAATATGCTGTTTATGGAAGCGAGCCGCTTTCTGAAGAGTGAGGGTATGGACGACGTTCGAGGCCCCTGCAACCCTTCGTTGAATTACGAAATTGGAACACTGGTAGACGGGTTTGATACCCCGCCAACGTTCATGATGACTTACAACTGGCCCTACTACGACAAGTTGATCAAAGGCTTCGGTTTTGAAAAGACGCAGGATCTTTACGCTTACGAAGGCAACATGTCGATGCTAAAGACCATTGATCCGAAGCTCAAGTTTGTCATAGACGAAGTCAAGCGAAGGTTCAACGTAACGCTTCGGGCGGCAAACCGAAAGAAGTTCGGCGAGGAAGTTAAACTTTTCTTGAAGATCTACAATGAAGCGTTGCAAGGAACTTGGGGGTTCGTCCCTTTGAGCGATGCCGAATGCGTCAGTATTGGAGCATCGTTGAAGTTGCTTATCGATCCGACCTTGACCTCATTCGTGGAAGTGGACGGAAAGGCAGTTGCCGTAGGTATATGCTTGCCTGACTACAATCCCTTGATCAAGAAGATCAACGGACGCTTGTTTCCGTTTGGGTTTTTGACTCTGCTTTTTGGACGTAAAAAAATAAAGAAGGTCCGTGTCATGAGTACCAATGTTGTCCCAGAATACCAGCGATGGGGACTCGGGCTGGTAGTACTTGACCGAATGCTGCCGGATTGTCTGTCCCAAGGGATAACGGACGCGGAGTTTTCCTGGGTACTCGAAAGCAATCACCTTTCGCGAGGTTCGCTCGAGAGAGCCGGAACGATCCGGACCAAAACCTATCGCCTTTACGACCGCACCCTCAGCGATATTCAGGCATAATCGCGGCGATGGGAGGCACTGTCACATTCTCAACCGTGCGATGTTCGCTAGGCTTTGCTATAGTGCATAGATTGTTTGGCAATACTGCTTATTCCACTCCAACAATTCCGTTTGTACAGAGATGACATGAAAGACACACTTGCAGTGATCTTGGCCGGAGGAAAAGGAACACGGCTTGAGCCCTTAACAAGGGATCGGGCGAAGCCAGCAGTGCCGTTCGGAGGCAATTACAGAATTATCGATTTTGTGTTGTCCAACTGCCTCAACAGCGGACTGAGAAAGATGCTGGTTTTGACGCAGTACAAGGCGATGAGTCTTGACCGCCACATCAATCTTGGATGGCGAGGTTTCTTTTGCCGAGAACTGGATGAGTTCATCGATATCGTTCCGCCGCAGCAACGGATCGATGAGAACTGGTACCAGGGGACCGCCGATGCCGTTTATCAAAACATTTACGCCATCGAAAAAGAACGACCAAAGTATCTTGTTATTTTGGCGGGTGATCACATCTATAAGATGAACTACCACTCGATGCTTCAATACCACAAGGACATGCAGGCCGACCTTACTGTCGGTGCACTGCGAGTTCCGTGCCATGAGGCAACGGAATTCGGCGTTATGCAAGTCGATTCGGACCAACGCATCCTAGGTTTCCAAGAAAAACCGGCTCAGCCTCGCTCCATTCCGAACGATCCTGGCCACGCGCTGGCTTCGATGGGGATCTATGTTTTTAACACTCGGTTTTTGTTCGAGCAATTATGTCGAGATGCGAACGACCCCAAGAGCCATCACGATTTCGGAAAGAATATCATTCCATCGATCATCGATCGGCATCGCGTATTCGCTTTCCCTTTCCGAGATGAAAACCGCAAGCGAGATGCGTATTGGCGAGACGTTGGGACACTCGATGCATTTTACGAAGCCAACATGGACTTGGTCGGTATCGATCCGCTTTTGAATCTCTACGACGAAAGCTGGCCGATCCGTACTCAGCAGAAAAACTTACCCCCACCCAAGTTCGTGTTCGGATCGCGAGGAGAAGGCGACCGTTGCGGACTGGCTTTGGATTCTATAGTTTGCGCTGGAACAGTAGTCAGCGGAGGACGAGTCGAACGAAGTATTTTGGGGCCTTGCGTTCGCGTCAACTCATACGCACAAGTGTCCGACAGTATTTTGTTTGAAGGGGTGGAAGTAGCCCGACATGCGAAAATCCGAAATGCGATTATCGACAAAGGAGTTTGCATTCCCGCTGGCATCGAAATTGGTTTCGACCTTGAGTTGGACCGACGAAGAGGCTTTACGATTTCTAACAATGGAATTGTGACCGTAGCCAAGACCGAAGACTTGTCTTCGTTGGCGTTTCCATCCAATTCGAGCCCATATCGACCGGATGCAGGTAACACAGGCATTCTTCCGCCCAAGGGAATGAACGGCAACGCGAGCGTGAATCACAAATTCAGCCGGGTCGCTGACTCGGTTCAAGAGGAGACCGAAGAATGAGTTCCATGCCCGTTTTGTACGTATTGATGGGATTGCTGTTCGGAACGACACTTTTGGCGGTCGGAATTGCTTTAGGCTTTTGGATGGGAAAACGCGGCGAAGCGACCAACGTTGGTCAGTCGCTGTTGGAGCAGAAGCAAATGCTGGCTGCTCTCAAGAACATGGCTAGCTGGACCACCGATTTTGCCGGGGACTTCAACCGCTATCAGTCCACCATGGAGTCGCTCACTCGCGATGCGGCGGACAGCAAAAAAGTGCGGACCAAGGAAGAGGTGCAGCGACTGCTAGACCGAATTGTGGACGCGAACAGCCAACTGCAGACGCGTCTAGAGTCTGCCGAAGAGAAGCTTGATATGCAGACCAAGCAATTGGCTGGCTACTTAACGGAAGCTCGAACCGACGGACTTACGGGACTTGCAAATCGAAAGGCCTTCGATCAAAAACTGGACGAATGCTATGCGAAATGGCAGACACCCACCCACCCGTTTTCCCTGGCCCTTGTTGACTTTGATTTCTTCAAAAAAAACAACGACTCTTACGGACACCCGGCAGGAGATACCGTTCTTCGAGAGATATCGGCCCGTCTTCGAGAGATTAACAACGAGTCGCTGATGGTTGCCCGTTACGGGGGAGAAGAGTTTGGAATCATTTTTGACGGTGAAGTGCAAAATGCAGCCAGCGTCATCGAAAGGCTACGGCTAACTATCGCTGGCAAATTGATTGAAATCGATGGACACACGATTTCCGTTACCATCAGTGCTGGAGTCGCCTGGGTCATCAGCGACGAACGTATCGGGAAATTGGTTCGCCGTTCCGACGAGGCCCTCTATAGCGCAAAAATCGGAGGACGGAATCGAGTCGTAGTGCACAACGGAATGCTTTGCGAATCTTTTGGAAAGCCTGGCCCCAGGACAGTCGTCGTCGAATCCACCGACCTATCCACGGCGGAAGTCCCACCTACCTCGAACGAACTCGAGCACCGGGTCTTGTCGCGTCTAGATCGCTTGATTGCGCAGGAAGCGAATCGCAAGGAGTAGGACTGTCGCCTTTTGCTCCGCAAAAGTGCGTTAACGAGGCGCACTTTCACGGAGCGAAAGGCGACAATGGTTCAAAACAGTCTACCTTCGGTGCAACGAATTGCTTCTCGCATGGCCATCACTTCGGCTGCGGCCGCTGAGGCAGAGGACGAAAGCTTGGTCAAATGCCCCATCTTGCGTCCTGGCCGAGCACTGCTTTTTCCGTAGAGATGCAGATAGGTTGCAGGGTTTTGAAGAGCCCGTTCGAAGTGGGGCGAACCGTCCCCCCAAACGTCACCGAGCAAGTTGGCCATGGCGGCCGGTTGGATGAGCGACGTATCCCCTAGCGGTAGATTGCAAATCGCACGAACTTGCTGTTCGAATTGACTGGTACGACAAGCTTCCATGGTCAAGTGCCCTGAGTTGTGGGTGCGTGGTGCGATTTCATTGATCATGATTTCCCCATCATTGCACACAAAGAATTCAACGCACAATACCCCCTCCAACTGCAGTGAATCGGCCACCGACAATGCAATGGATTCGGCGTTTGCGGCCACTGCGATCAACGAAGGATCGGCGGGACAAGTGGTCACGTCGAGAATGTGATTCGAGTGCGAGTTCGTAAACATAGGATAGACCGCCGTTGTGCCGGTTGCTGTCCGGGCAACAATCACAGAAACCTCTGCGATGTACGGAATCCATTTCTCGGCAATTAAGGGTTCAGGGCCAAGCAATTCGATTGCGTCTTTGGCTTCGGCCGCATTGGCAACTTTGCGTTGCCCTTTGCCGTCGTATCCCCAACTCACGGTTTTGAGAACGAGTGGCCATCCGAGTTTTAGCGTGGCTGGAGCGATGTCGTCGAAAGTGCGGATTTCATGAAAGGGCGTAACTGGAAAGCCCCCGCTGCTTAGCGTCCGTTTTTCATTGAGTCGGTGCTGGGCTACCGCCAGGACATGAACGCCTGGACGAACCAACGTAATCTCGGCAGCTCGCGCCACCGCTTCGAGCGCTATGTTCTCAAACTCGAGCGTGATCACATCGACGTGTTCCGCGAACTGCCGTACTGCGTTGGGATCTAGGTAGTCGCCATGGATGGTCTCCTGTGCCACTTGACCGGCTGGGCTTTCCAGTTCGTCGGTAAATACAACGACTCGATACCCGAGTTTTTGAGCGGCATGAGTGAACATCCGACCAAGCTGACCGCCACCAAAAACCCCAAGCGTTGAACCTGGGGCAATCATTCGAAGTCTAGAATCCATAAAAACGTTTCGAGGGTGGCGTTGGCGGGGAAATACGACGGAAGAAAACAGGAAAATCGCTAGGAGCGCGATCAAGTTAGATTTTGATTGTCCAAGACGGATTGGGTTTGATGAGCCATGAAGTCCTCCATTTTCTTGCGAATGGTTGAATCGCCCAGAGCCAGAATTCTCGCAGCCAACAAGCCGGCATTCTTGGCCCCCGCCGCTCCAATGGCTAGTGTAGCAACAGGAATTCCGCCCGGCATTTGAACAATGCTGAGCAACGAATCCAGCCCCTGCAGGGATCGATTTTGGACGGGGACCCCTAAAACGGGAAGGGTCGTGCAAGCGGCCACCATGCCTGGCAAATGAGCAGCCCCGCCGGCTCCGGCAATGATCACCTGGAGTCCTCGCGATTGGGCTTTCGAAGCATAATCCAACATAAAATGAGGGGTTCGATGGGCCGATACAACCTTGGCCTCAAAGGGGATTTCGAAGTCGGAGAGGATTTTGCAGGCTTCGTGCATTGTCTCCCAATCGGACTGGGAGCCCATGATGACCCCCACTAGAACCCTGGATTTCGTTTGCGTTTCTTCAGTCATTGGCCAAATGTCCGTTGTTTCTGTGCGGCAAGTTGATCCCCGCTGAGATTATGACGTTTTCGTGAATCCTTGGGCGATTGTCGCTTATTATTCATTAGGCAAGGGGCAGTTTGAACTCTACCTATAAACAGGGTGGCACGGCGGGTGGCACGCTCTAAGGTACGATGGGCGTGGTGAATCGCCAGAGTCATTTGCCTTACTTCCCACGCCCATCGCTAATCGCTTTGGGCGTGCCACACGGTCGCCTGGTAGTCTTCTGTCTGCCGATAGCCTTAGTTCGAGTTTTTTGCGCTGTCGGGAAAGCATTCGCTGTGCTTACCTTTTTCCATTTCCGGTCGAATTGTAACGGCATTTCCCAAATTGTTTAATCCGGACTTTGTATTCTCCACCAGATTGACAACGGATTGCCCTTCCCTCTACACTTGATGGTTCGTGTAAATGATTTTCGTTGCTTTTTGGGAGATGAATATATGAAAACTACGTGGCTCGCAGGTTTATTCGCATTCGTGGTAGCTTTTGCTGCTGTTACCATTGCCGCAGATACCAAAATTGATTTCGCGAAAATCAAGTGCGTGGTTGCGGACAAAGCCCCTGTCGAAGACAAATCCAGCGATTGGAAGGATGGCAAAGTTTACTTTTGCTGCGGCAATTGCCAGAAAAAATTTGACGGAGACAAGAAAGGCTTTGCTGCCAAAGCCAACCATCAACTGATCGCGACAAAGCAAGTTGCTCAGAAGGCTTGCCCATTCACGGGCGGTGAATTGAACAAAGACGCTTCTGTCGAGTTCAAGGGTGCAACCGTCGGATTCTGCTGTAACAATTGCAAAGGCAAAGCAGAAAAGATGTCCGATGACGACAAGTTGGTCAAACTATTTGGCGAAGAAGCTTACGACAAGGCAAAATTTGCCAAAGCGGATAAGAAGTAAATTGGCTGAGTTGAAAAGAAAGTGTGGCACGGCGGTCTCCGCCGTGCCATTTTCATTTAGGCGAGCGACAGACTGAGTTCTACGTATAAATTGGGTGGCACGCCTAGAGCGATAGCGCGATAGCGATGGGCGTGGGAAATGTGGCAAATGTCTCTAGCGACTCACCACGCCCTTCGTTCCTCAGAGCGTGCCACACGCGAAGGGCGGCGTTAAAATAAGGTTAACGGCGTAGCGTGCCACCCGGTGGCCTGGTAGATTTCAATCGGGCTATCGTACTGGCCGTAGCAATCTGACGATTGCGTCAGGTATCTGAACGCCAGACTCTCTCAAGAGAGCTAAGACCTGCGTCGGATTGAGCGGGCTTCCTGATTCTTTGGCAGCGGTCATTGCAGATTGAATCTTCCGGACGAATTCCGGTCTTGCGTTAACTCTGCGCAAGATGTTTGTCACCAGCTCAACAGAAGGAGTCCACCGAGGTTCCGTAGTGGGTTGAGGCACAGGTGGAGCAATGGGGAAAAGTTTCGCAACGTCCACTCCCAGTTCCAAAAGCCGAGTGCGGATTTGCTCCAGCGTCAAAGGGGTGCCTTCTTTTATGCTCGCTTTGTATTCGGTTGCGATGGTCGTGACAACATTTGAGGTAACACCAGCCGACTTCAAATGCTGAATCAGGGCTTCGATTCGAGGTTCAAGGTGTGGTGGGATTTCTGTTGTAGGTGGCGTATCGTGTCTCGGCGGAAATAGTTTGGAGACGTCTACGCCGAGTTCCGTCAACCTGATCTTAATCAGCTCCAGGGAAAGTGGGGTTTTGGCCTCGATCCCAGCTTTGATCTCCCTGGTTATTGTCTCAATGACTTCGGCATTGATTCCCGCCGATTGCAGTCGTGCCGAAAACCGCGCCAATAATTCATTGGCTCGATTGGGATGTTCCTTGTCGGCTAAGATCGGGTGCAACTCATTCGCTATGTGTTCGGTCTCGATTTGTTCCACTTCCATGCGAGAATGAACTCGACCATCGATGAATCTCTCGCCGATTTCTGGTCGACCGCCATTCTTCATCGTATGAAGCAATTTGACAGCGTCATCCATTCCTAGATCGGTGGGCAACTGACCACGGGCGATCGCCGATTCGAGTCGGACGATTCGAGCAGACAAGGGAACGGAACTTGGATTGACGGGCCCGTCTGCCTGGTTTTGGTTCAAATAGTTGATTACGACGAGAGCATCGAGTGGCGAGAGTACGCCATCGGCATCAACATCGAGCATCCTGGCCGCATCCATCCCGCGATTCACATCTGGACCATTGAGCTCATTGATCACCACCAATGCGTCTAGCGGTGAAACCGAACCGCTTCGGTCACAATCCTCTGGCATAGCAAAGTTGTGCAGCATAACGATGTCGGCGGCAAGCAGAGCCCTGCTTTCCAAAGACTCAAAACGAAGCAATCGCCTACCGAGGGAAATGTCGTTGTTCATAAATCGGTCCAATCAGAATAAATTGTTCGGGTTTGGATACAGGATGGAGTTTAGCAGTAGTCAATTCCAAAGTGTGAGAAACTTTTTCAAATTCTCGAATTTCGTGGGTAAAACGCCGCCGTTGTACCGAAGTGCAATCGCCGTGTTCAATCGTCTATGGCAAGAAAGAAGGGGTTGGGGCTGTGAGTCGCATTGGGTTGAGATAGGATAGATTGCAACGAGGTGAACTGCTCAACGGGAACTCGGTGCTAAGCTTCGCCAACTGGCACTACCACTGGCAAATGTTGTTTTGCCCAAATTGCGGCCCCCATGGCTCCAGCGTCGTCACCTAGTTTTGCCATCTTGATTTCAAACATGTCTTCATAACACTGCAATACGCTCTTATGGACAGTTCGGGTTACTTCATCCAAGTAGATCTCGCTAATGGATTCCACCAGCCCACCTCCCAAAATGATGACCTCGGGGCAGAGCATATGAATTAAATTCGTAACTGCGTAACCGACCGTCTGGGCGGCCTGCCTCACCACTCTCTCAACCGCTTTGTCGCCGTCCCGAATGGCCGCAGCAAGTACTTTGCTGCGAATCTGAGATATGTCCGTACCTGCTGCCCGCAACAGATTTGGCGCCTCACCGCGGTATGCAAGCTTCGCACACTCGGCGGCAATCGCCAAACGACTAGCTTCGCTCTCAAGCGTACCGGTCATCTCTGTCCCACTATTGCGATTAGAGGAAGTTATTCGAGTATGGCCAATCTCCATTGCCGACGAACGCTTTCCTCGAAGGATTTTGCCTTCGTAAACGAATCCGCCGCCAATACCTGTCCCTGGAAAAAGTCCTGCAACACTTCGAGCCCCAACGGCTGCCCCTACCGAATATTCGCCATAAACACCGGCGTCCACGTCGTTAAGAACCGAAACAGGGCAATCTAGTTCATCCTCGAGCATGGCACCTAAGGACACGTTTTTCCATCCCAAATTCACTGCCACATTGACCATTCCATTGTCCATGTCGACCGGTCCTGGGCATCCGATACCCAGCGACTGAAGACCTTCCAAAGGAAGGTTGTGCTCAGCGAATGCTTCCCGGATCAGGTCGGCAATCCGCACCACTCCAGCTTGCGCTCCCTCAGTCCCCTTTGTTTTCTTGCGTTTCCTGGCAACGATCTTCTGCTTGTCATCCAATATGATGCAGAGCATCTTGGTGCCGCCCAAGTCAAAACCACACGAATACGGATTCTGCATACTAATTCTCTAAAGGAATGTCGGATTGAAAGGTTGGGAGTTGGCTTGCGACGTTTTTTAGGCGAGCGGCAGATCAAAAACGACCAGATGCATCTACCCTCTCCGGCCTTTCATGCCGACTCTCCCTGAGGAAGAGTGACTTCACCCTCCCTCTCCGGGAGGGTCGAGCGGAGCGAGGGGAGGGTAGAAATCAGTCTGCCGCTCGCCTTTGAGTCCAAGATTATAGTCTAAGCCTCCAATGTGTGTGACTCCGAAAAACTAAGGCTGGAAGTCCTATCGCACAACATGGCCCGTGCTCGCACATGGCACTCAGGGTTAAATAGTGCACCCAAACGCTGCAGCTGCCCATTTTGGCCTCCATCTGGGCTGGCCGAAAGCAATCTGAAGGATGGAATAGAACAACCTATTGGTCTACAATACTACACGTTCAGGCAGTGTTGCTGCTGCCGGCCTCACCCCAAGGTTCTTCCTTGATCGTCAACATAGCACGGCGTTTTCCCGTTCCTACCTTTTTTGAGATCCAATGACATCTGAACCGTACCGAAGTGTCATTTTGCGAGCGGCTAAGATCGGACGAGTCTTCGTTAGAAACATCCATTTACTCTGCTTGGCCTCTTTGACAGCGATTCATTGTCCGCTTGTACCGGCCGAAGAACCGGTCGATTTCAATCGCGATAATCGCCCCATCCTGTCGGAAAACTGTTTTTACTGCCACGGCCAAGATGGGAGCAAACGGCAAGCAGATCTGAGACTCGATATCCGTGACATGGCCATCCAAGCCAATGCATTCGTGCCCGGCAAACCCGCTGAAAGTTCGCTCATTTCGCGAATACATTCGGCGGATATCGATGAGCAAATGCCGCCGCCGAAATCCAACCGAAAACTCTCAGCCCATCAAAAGCTGTTGCTTGAAAAATGGGTGGATCAAGGTGCAACCTACTCAAACCATTGGGCCTTCGAGGCGCCCGTTCGCCCGATTTTTCCAAAACTATCTAGATCCGATTGGACCCGCACTCCCGTCGATCACTTTGTACTTGCTAAGCTGGAATCAGAAGGGCTCACGCCATCTCCCGAAGCTGATCGAGCGACGCTCATTCGACGCCTTTACATGGATTTGATTGGCCTACCGCCGACCCCCGCCCAAGTCGATGCATTCGTGGCCGACAACGACTCGCTCGCCTACGAGAAGCTCGTTGACCGACTTCTCAGCAACGAGCATTACGGAGAACGCATGGCCCTAGGCTGGCTCGATGCAGCTCGCTATGCCGACAGCAATGGCTTCCAACAGGACGGCGATACTTGGCAGTGGATTTGGAGGGACTGGGTCGTGCGTGCATTTAACGAGAACTTGCCGTTCGATCAGTTTACCATTTGGCAACTTGCAGGGGACTTACTTCCGAACGCGACCGACGATCAAAAGATTGCAAGTGGATTCAATCGAAACCACTTGCTCAACGGTGAGGGGGGCGCGATTGCCGAGGAACAACGGTTCGTCGTGCTATTCGATCGAATCGATACGACAGCCACGACTTGGCTAGGGCTGACTATGGCCTGCGCGCAATGCCATGACCATAAGTATGATCCAGTCACGCAAGTCGATTACTACAGTTTGCTTGATGCCTTCAATCGTGTCCCTGAGAGTGGCGTTCCTCAATTCTTTTCGTCTCGCATTCGCGTGGCCGCGCCCTTCATCGAGCTGCCATCCGAAGAGTACAAGCTGAAATTTGCGGAATTCGAATCGCAAATCGCTTTGCACGACAAGGAGGCGGCACCGCTTGTGGAAGCGTCCTTCGTTGGCTGGCGAGCCGGGCTCTATGCTGATGGAGAACCGGTCGATGGAAAGGGATTACCCGAATCGCTAACGAACTTGCTAAAAAAACCGGAAGCGGATCGTTCTGACGAGGAAAAGAAATCGGTAGAAAAGGAACTTCGAAAGCACTTCGATGACAAAGTTCGCTCCAACTTGAACGACAAGATAGCAGTACTTGGAAAGTTAGCGGACGTACGAAAGAAATCTGCGGACTACAAGGCCAACAATTTGCCTCGCGTGATGGTCATGAGCGACGACAAGCCACGCCAATCCCATGTTCTTTCACGCGGAGAATACCTGAAACCAACCGACAAAGTCTCGTTCAACACGCCGGCCTTCTTGCCGCCTCTCCCAGCCGACGCACCGCGCAATCGTTTGGGATTCGCACAATGGCTGGTGTCCGCCAATCATCCGCTTACAGCCCGTGTCCAAATGAATCGCATGTGGCAAAACCTATTTGGAATCGGTATTGTCAAGACGGCGGAAGACTTTGGTGTTCAAAGCGAATTCCCGATTCATAGGGCATTGCTCGATTGGCTGTCCGTCGAGTTTCGAGAGTCCGGTTGGGATATGAAGGCCATGCAACGACTGATCCTGAATAGCGCAACCTATCGGCAGTCAAGCCGGATGACACCTGAGCTTCGAGCTCGCGATATTGAGAATCGATTGTACGCGAGAGCAAGTCGATTTCGAATGCCGTCGCTCATCATGCGTGATTGGTCCCTTTCCGCCGCCCAGCTCTTGGACGATCGAATCTCCGGAGCGCCTGTTTACCCGTATCAACCCGATGGGATTTGGGAGTCGTTAGCCATTACCAAGGAACGGGATTTCACTTATCCTGCCTCGAGTGGCAAAGATCTCTACCGACGCAGCCTTTATACGTTTTGGAGACGGACTGTTGGGCCTGCTAACATGTTTGACGCTTCGAATCGCCAAACTTGTCGAGTGCGCCAAACCGCAACTAGCACGCCACTGCATGCACTCACGACCCTCAACGACCCCACGTGGGTCGAAGCGGCTCGCGTGTTGGCAGAAAACTCCATCCATCATTCCGGCGATCTTTCAGAACAGATAACGTTTGCGTTTCGCAAAGTATTGGGGCGAGCTCCTCGAGAAAAGGATTTGGTTGCGTTGCAGAATGCATTCCAAAAACAGAATGCCTTTTACACCGACGACCCGACCGCTGCGCAAGCATTTGTCGACGTTGGCAACGCACCGAGG
>JBBRJI010000023.1:0-17387 GCA_038219625.1 Pirellulales bacterium
TCATGATGACCTTGACGATACAAGCTTTGCCATTTTCCGCGTCGCTATCGTCATCCTTTGCACTTGCCCAATCGGGACGCAGTTTGATGATTGCATTGTATAAGTCGACGCAGATTCGACGGCTCATGCAGACGACCATCGCTTTTCCATCCATCGCCTCGATGCGCTTTTCGAAGTGAGCCACTAGATCGGAAGCGATCAAAGCAACCCGTTTCGGATCGCCGACCAAGGCCTCAAGGGCAGCCCATTTAGACTTGAGCTTTTCCTTTTTGGTTAGCTCCTCACCCTCAGTGATTTCCTCAAACTCTTTGTCGATCTTGGGCATGGCCGCCGCGTTCAAGCTTAACTTAGCAATACGGCTTTCGTAATAGATGGGAACCGTTGCCTTGTCCGCGACCGCCCTTTGGATGTCGTAGATGCTGATGTAGTCGCCAAAGACGGCACGGGTGTTCGCGTCGTTCTTTTCGATCGGTGTGCCGGTGAAGCCGATAAACGACGCGTTTGGCAAGGCATCTCGCATGTGACGCGCAAGGCCATCGATTAGATCGCATGAAACTGGTGGTAGCCAGCGATGATCTTCTGGATGGAACCGCTGTCCGGATCTTCCTCAAAGACGATGCAATGCTGGATCAAGTCGAGGAATCGTTGACGCTCGAATACTCCTCGTATCATGACTTCCAGTTCGAGCGAAGCCTTGGGAACATCGCTTTCGCCATCGACCGTGCGCCAAACCTTGAACCATTCTTGGTTGGCGGTGAGCGAGCCGATGCGGGCTTCGAGCCCATCGCTTAACACTACCGCCACATTGTATTGCAACAGCGAAGGAATCTCGGACTTATACGTTTGGACTTGTGCGTACGCCGACCAGATCGTCGCACCCTCGTCACCGGGATTCTTAAGTTCAATGAGTCCGAGGGGCAGACCATTGACGAATATGAGAATATCGGGGCGTCGATTCTGTTGTCCCTCGATCACAGTAAACTGATTGATGGCCATCCAGTCGTTCGAGTCGGGGTTCTCGAAATCGAGAAGTCGGACCTTGTCCCCTTTGATCGATCCATCGGGACGAGAATACTCAACATCGACTCCATCGCGCAGCATGCGATTGAAGGTGCGATTTGTTTGTGTCACTGAAGTCGTAGCCACTCGTAAAACCTTGCGAATGGCATCCTCACGGGCTTCATCGGGTATGGCAGGGTTCAGTTTCCAAACAGCCTCTCGCAATCGTCCGACGAGTACAACTTCGGCAAACGAGTGGCGCTCTGCGGCGGGCTCTCCAGGTGCAAGATGCGGCCCATGACCGATGCAATAGCCAAGTTCCTGGAACCAGGACAAGGCAGCTTCTTCGACGTGTGATTCGTTAAGGCTCATGCTTCGGGCGGTTTGGGCTTTTTGGGTCTTGGCAACTTCCTCAGTTCGTTTGCCGTTTTTTCAAAATCGGCGTCGATCGCACGAGGCTGCAAATCGATGAACTTTCTATATCGAGCATACTCGGATTCCGCTTTGGCTTTAGCATTCTCGGAAGAAATTTCTCCGGCATGGTCCAGAAGTTGGCGTCCTGACACGGTGAGAAACTCGTCCAGCTTGGTGATCCAGTCTTGCATGGTCATTTGTTTTCGGGACATCGCTTGGAGCTCTGCAAACTCGATGTACAGATTGACGATCCGATTCAACACTTGGAGCTCTTCTTCACTGAGATAGTTTTTGGCGACAGACACATCCTCTTTGCGAATGATTCCTCCGGGGCGAGTGGTGGTCATTCCCATTAGGGGCCGATCTGCGTTGGCTCGATCATGAATCATCTCAGCAGCCGTGTGTCCGTGTGAGGCCCAATGCATTTTGTTTTGGACGGTCGCGAAAAACGTTTTGGTTGTTTCGGTATCTGGCGAGTAGTCGATGCTAGTCGCATAGATGTCGAGAATCTTTTGGTAGAAGCGACGTTCGGAGGAACGGATGTCACGAATGCGTTCGAGGAGTTCATCGAAGTAATCCGTTTGGCCCTTGCCTGGGGGGTTTTTGAGTCGTTCATCGTCCATGGTGAATCCCTTTACCAGGAATTCGCTCAAACGAGCCGTCGCCCATTGCCGAAACTGCGTGCCACGATGGCTACGGACGCGAAAGCCGACTGCAAGAATTGCGGGCAAGCTGTAGTGCTCGATTTGGCGTGAGACCTCTCTTTTTCCTTCGATTCGAACTATTCGGAAATTCCTAATAGTTGCCTCTGCGAGCAATTCGCTTTCGTCGTAAATCCCTTTCAGATGTTCATTTACGGTGGGAACCGTAACTTGAAACAGTTCAGCCATATTAGCTTGCGTATGCCAAATTGTTTCGTTTTCAAATCGGCACTGAATGCGCGTTCGACCATCCTCTGTTTGATAGAGAATGAGTTCGGAATGGGGCAATGGTTCGTCGCTCATCGTATTCACCTAACGTTTTGATGCATTGCCGAAGCGAACCTATCCACAGGATGCCGACACATCCGTGCGAATAGGTTGGAACGCTTCCCTCGAACATGGTTCGAATCCATCAGGCCAGCAAGCATTCATCCGACATAGCAATCGTTGCTGAAGTGGAGCATCGTGATTTACCTGTTCAACAAACAACTGAATGAAACTTAAATCGCAAGATCGGAAGAGGTCCGACACTTCAGCGGCTAGGTATCTCGGAACATAACCTAACATTGCTCGGTCCGAGTTCGTACGAATTGCAACTGCATTTGCATCGTAGGGATTCTGCAAATCAAGCATGAGATAAAGCCTTTCCTTCGGCTCCAACGATGCGATTCGCTTTAACACTTCTGAACTCATCCACCTCAAGCCATGGATGAAGAATTTGTTCAAGTAGCAACCATCAATTGGCACGGGGCATGGAAATACCTCGACGGAGTCGGTTGCCTTTTTGCCCTCGGTTACTCCTAAAATGAGGATCGGATCTGGTTGTGAGTTGGACGTGAATCCGCCCCAGCGCAAGAATCGTTCATATTCGGGACGCTGCTTACCGAGTAGACGATTCGCAAAGAGAGGGAACAGCTCCTTAGATTCGTAGACTTCGTCAAAATCCGGCATTTCCGGAAATGGCTTGAACCCTTCGAGAGTTCTCGCTCCGCGCGTGTAATAGAAACGGTAGTTATCGTCGTCGTGCTCCAACCGTCCAACAGGGCCCCAGCCTTGGTGCAATTCGGCTTGGTGTCGCCAAGCAACATAGAGTGCGGTTTTCATTGGATATCCATCTTCAAAATGCGTTTTTTGTTTTCGTTTAGTAACTCTATTGTAAACTGTTTGCCAATGTTTGAAATTCGGGTACTCGGAACTCTATCTACGATCTCGCGAACATCGCAATACTGGATACCGTCTAACCGCCCAATCCACGCTTTCGCCGCTTGTGCTGCGTGGCACGCAAATGCTTCGAAACATTCGAGCGTCCCCAGTGTTTTGTCGGAAGTCTTTTCCGCGTAACAAGCCGACTTGGCCTTAGTAACATAGACGCCCATTGAGCGATTACGGTCGCGCGAGGACAATCGCTCTTGACGTTCATCATCGGTCAATAAACGGGCAAGTGCGGCCCCGTGATCGAAAGTTGGCGAGAGGTAGTGTCCGTCATTTTGCTTCCTCGATCATCGTCTCAGCAGCGTTAACGCTCAACTCCCCGCTCAGCAGCTTCGGCAGCAGCGTGTCGCGTAGGATGGCGAGGGTAAGGGATTGGTGGAGATTGGCGCGGACTTGATGAAAGAGCGGCGTCACGTGTTTATCGAAGTCGAGCAGAACTTCTTTCGGAGCGAGAAGTACATCGGTCGCTTCAAAGGTGCTCGTGGTTATGGTGTCGAAGATGGAGCCGTGGCCTCCTTGGACGAGACGCTCCATGAAGTGGCGAGCGTGGCAATAAAGTGAGAATGGTGTGTTAACTTTTGAGCGAAGCCCGTAGCATGTTTGATTCATCGCCATTTCATGTGCGAACATCGTCAGTCTTCCCGTCGTCGCACCGCGAGCGACAACAACAGTCGCAAGCTCAGGAATGATCTTTGTGGAGCTTTCTTCGACGCCCTGATTTGTGATTGTTCGCTCGGTGGAGACGAGGAACGCTTCCCCGCATTGCGAAACGTCCTTTGCGCTGGCCGATGGAACATCGCCGTTCCAGTAAGCAGCCACATCGGTTTTTGGAGTACCGCCACTCAATAAGTCGGCTTGCCGCAGGATGGAGCCGACTTCCCATCCATTAGGATGTGTCCGAGCGATGAGTCTTGTAATGTGGCTGGGAATAGGGCGGCGGTGGCAAGGTCGAGGTTGGCGGGGGGGACGGGCGTCGAGTTTGGCGCGGACTGGGCCGAAATCCACGAACCAGCTCTGGAACAGCGCCCGCGCAAGCGCCTCTAGCGTCGCGTTCATCCGCCGGTTCAACTCGATCTTGTCGTCCAACGCCCCAAGCAACGCCGCGATGGCTTTTTGCGCGGCGAGGGGCGGGTATGGAACATGAATCGCCTTCAATGAAGATAGCGGCTGTCCGATGCCGGGAGTTCCCACAGTGGATGCGTTCTTCAGAAGCTCTTGGCGACCTTGTGCCGACCGAAAGAAATAGAAAAGATAGAGAGGCTCAACGAGACTGCGGTCACAAGTCAGCTTCATCATGCTGCTCGACTGGACGTATCTGGCAGCGCCTTTACTCGGAACGATTCCAACCAAGCCAATAGAGCCCCGATGCGGGAAGAAAAGGTCGTCTGCGAAAATAATAGATGACACAACCTCCGCCGCTTTCTCGGGGGTGATGTAAACCATTTCACCAATCAAGTCTCGCGTATCTGAGATGTTGGTTCCGCGAATGACTGGAACGCCCGATGGCACATAGCAGTCGCTCTTCATTCGAGAGCCAAAAGGACCGATAGCGATAGCCGCGCGACTCTTCGCCTTCAGCTCATCGATTGTTTTCGTTGGCCATTCACTCGCCATAACTCAGCCCCCTTAGGTTTACTTGGATGGACTGCTCCAGTTTCGCGGACTCGGCAAACTGAGTGTGCGGATCGGCGACGAGACGCGGTAACACGGTGACAAGCATGGCCCAAACTCTACGCAATGCGTAGAGTTTTGTGTGCATTAAGTTGAATAAGCTACGCAGTGCGACACCATTCGCGGGTGGAACGAAGGCTTTCATAGCTCGGCCTTGTCTTTCTCGTGGCCTGAAGGGATGTCACGCGCCAGTTCAGCCTCGATCTCAGCGATGGTGGGTAGGCTGCCTTTGAGTTCCTGCGGCAGTGTCTCTGTTAGCTGGGTCTGCCAGTTGGCGATGGCAATGGCAATGGATTGGTCGAGTCCACGCAGGGCATATTCGACAACGAGTTTGTCTTTCCCTTTGCATAAGAGAAGGCCGATGGTGACGATGTGAAACCAGGGTAATTGGGCAGCAGACTGCTGCCCAAATTGGCCATCCGGGCAGTGTTCGGCGAAATATCGCATGTATTTCACATTGCGAGGTGAGAATCCGTTTATGTCAGGGAAAGCAGCTTTGAGGTCGTCTGCGATCCGTGTGATGACTTTCGATCCCCAGCCGTGGTGAGTCTGGCGGTCGAGGATTTCCCGTCCAATGCGGTGGTACAGATGGATTAGCTCGGCATTGACGGCCAATGCGGCGCGACTTCGGGAGGCTGTGATCTGTCGTTTGAGCGTTTCCAACCACGCTGGAAAGTCGGAAGGAATGATTTCAGATGGCATTGCCGGGGCCCTCGATGTTTGCTTTGATGGCCCGCTCCAGTTTCACGGACTCGGGACGCTCGGGAGGCATGAAATGCAAAGGCGCGAAGACGCAGGGACGCAAAGTTTGAAGTATTTTCCTTTGCAACTTCGCGGCTTGGCGACTTTGCGTTAAATCTCTAACAACGAATCCCCTATCCATGATGGAATGATTCGCCGGTGCTGGAATCGGTAATTCTGGATCGGTCATGGTTGTGACGTACGTTATTGGAATTCCTCAGAGATCACAATCTGTGATCTCAAAAACTGCTATCCGATTTTAAACCCAAGGTTCGCTAGATTCTTCTTGATAGCTTTCTCAAGTTTCTCGCTTTCATCGAACTGCGCCTTCAATTCGGTGGTCAATCGCTTCATCTTATCCTCAAACGGTTCGCCGTCGTCTTCGATTTCTTCGGCTCCGACATAGCGGCCAGGCGTGAGGACGTGGCCGTGCGCCGCGATCTCGGCGGTCGTGGCGGATTTGCAAAAGCCAGCGATGTCGGCATATGTGGGATGAGCATCCTGCTTGTCATGCTCCTTCGCAGGCTGGAAGCCTACGCCACTGTCACCGCGCCATGCATGATAGGTTGAGACGATTTTGCCTATGTCGGTGTCTGTTAGCTCGCGATGGACTCGATCGATCAGCGTGCCCAGCTTGCGTGCGTCGATGAATAGTGTTTCGCCTTTCCGCTTTCGTCGCTTTGCTGCCGACTTGGTCTTGGTTAGAAACCATAAACAAACGGGAATCTGTGTGCTGTAAAAGAGCTGGCCGGGCAGAGCCACCATACAATCGACCAAGTCCGCTTCGATAAGGGACTTGCGAATTTCGCCTTCGCCGGATTGATTCGAACTCATGCTGCCATTGGCGAGCACAAAGCCCGCGAGGCCGTTGGGGGCTAGTGATGCACGAAATGTTGTACCCATGCAAAGTTGGCATTCCCTTTGGGTGGTACGCCAAACTGCCAACGCACATCGTCATCCTTGCGAAACCAATCCGAGTCATTGAAAGGGGGATTGGCTAGGACAAAATCGGCCCGCAAGTCTGGATGGAGGTCGCGGCGGAATGTGTCCGCATTCTCAAGACCAAAGTCAGCTTCGATCCCTCGCAATGCCAGGTTCATGACCGCAAGCCGTCGCGTGGTAGGATTGCTTTCTTGTCCATAGACAGCGATGTCGCCAAGCTTGCCACCGTGAGCTTCCACGAACTTTTCAGACTGAACAAACATGCCACCGGAGCCGCAGCAAGGATCATAGACGCGGCCTTTGTAGGGTGCCAACATTTCGACCAAGGTTCGAACCACGCAGGATGGTGTATAGAATTGGCCGCCGTTCTTGCCTTCGGCGCTAGCGAATTGGGTTAGAAAGTACTCGAAGACGCGGCCAAGCAAGTCTTTGGAGCGGCTTGCAACATCGGCTAGCTGGATAGAACCGATGAGGTCGATGAGTTCACCAAGGCGGTGTTTGTCGAGGTCGGCACGTCCGTAGTTTTTGTTGAGAGCGCCCTTGAGTCGTGGGTTGTCCCGTTCGATAGCGACCATCGCGTCGTCGACATCCTTGCCAATGCTAGGGAGCTTGGCGCGTGACTAGACGTAGGCCCAACGTGCATCTTTGGGGACCCAGAAGATGTTTTCGGCTTTGTATTCGTCTTGGTCCTCGGGATTGGCACCGGCATAGTCCCCTTTGCCAGCAACAAGTTTTGCATGGTGCTCTTCGAACGAATCGGAGATGTATTTCAAGAAGATCAAGCCCAGGACGACGTGTTTGTACTCCGCCGCGTCCATGTTGTTGCGGAGCTTATCGGCTGCGAGCCAGAGCTTGGCTTCGAAACCGATGTTGGCGGAGGAGTCTTTCGGCGCGGATGCGGACGTTTTCTTCTTAGGCATAGGTGCGATGAATTATTGAGAGAATGTTACGAACGCAGTGCGCAAGTCTATCAGAAAATTGCTGCGATTCGCTAGGACTCTGGATTCCAATTTGCAGCTTTCAGGACTCGGTCTTTGATTTCTGAGAATTCGAAACAGGGGCCATGAAGGGACTCAAGACGGCTGAGGGCGATGCTCTGCTGGTTGTTGAAAACTTGATTGAGCCGCTGGGTGGGCAACACGAAAAAGGACCACTGCGACAAATCGAGCGGATTCACTCTGTCCTTTTATTCCTTCGGATGCAGCAGGCAAAACACATATACGTCCGCGGCGCGTTCAGGAACTTTACCGTAAGTGTTGGTGTCGGCGTACCATGAAATTTTCTTTGAAATTTTCTTTGCGATGTCGAAAGAGATAGGCGCCGATGATCAAATCGCAATCCGTCGATAGGATTGGTTTCATGGTGGTAACGATTGCATCCACTTCCTTAATGTACGATAGTCGTTTGTTACCGGGATTGGACGTTGGGGAGTGGAGGCTGAATAAGAACAGTCGACGATTCTCGGTCCGCAATCTGCTGTCGTGGACTTCTCCACCGGTTACCCAACCACGATAGTTCGGAATCTCGATCGGCTCGATCCTACCGGAGTCAAGGATCACGGCGCTTCCCCATTTGTTGCCCTCGACCAATTCCCAATGGCAAGAATGTACAATTCTCCCGCGACGACGGGGCATTACACAAAGCGCTACTCAAAATGAGTTGGGAAAAGCGAAACGGTACCGGGGCGTATTACACCAGAAGCCTCGGGGTGGGTCGGCAAACCTTCGAACGCAACTGCTGAGGATTCTGGTTAGTGCCGGCTTGAGCCCTGGCCGAAACTTTTTGTAAACCTTCGGTCCTCATGCCGTACGGAGCTGCAAGAAGTGTTTCCCGATCACGTTGTGAACAAGTGGTTAGGCCATTCTGGAAAGGTGGCTGAGAAACATTACTTGCAAGTAACGGATGTCCATTGGAACAAAGCCCTTCAACCTGCCCCCGCAGTCGCCCCCATTGCTGCCCCCACGGCAACCATCAGCAGCATTAATGAAAACAAGAATCCCTGCGTTTTGCAGGGTTCTGATGGTGACTGGGGGGGTAGTGATGACCCCGAAAATAGGCCCAGTAGGGCTCGAACCTACGACCTACGGATTAGAAATCCACTCGTTTTTCAGGAAAAACCCTGCTGAAATCGCTGTTTTCTCTCGGTCAAACTCGGTATCTACCGTTTTTCGACCGCTTGCAAATCATAGCGATGTATTGCAGTATTATGCAAGTCTTCTCGGTAACTACCGAGTTCCAATCCGGTAAATACCGAGTTTTGGAAAACCTGTTTTAGAACCAATGGCTAAAACTTAATTTTGCAGGTCACAGCCAGGTGGAGCCAATTGAACGCACCCCCTGGCCGTTTCCAAGCAAACTTTATTCTTTTTTCCGAATGCTTCGCCTCCATTTCTTGAATTCGTCGTAGCTTGCCTCAACGAGGAAGCCGGAAACAACTGCGAAGGCTAATTGAGATACTAGGGCTAGTACCCAACACATGATTTGAATTACGATGATAGAACTCCTTTTCTTAGGAATTGGGGGTTAACTTCCCGGGATAGAGCCGTGTTTTCTAGGCAAGCTCTCTCTCGGGTTTTTTCATTTGGTCGACAGCACACGCTGAACGACAACTTTCGAACACTCATTAGATTAGTCCTCCTATTGCGCGTTGGCTTTTGAAAAACCCATGACACTCGCGCAAAAGTAGCGACTCGGGTTTCACACTGCAAACTGTCATTTTCATTCGGTTTTCAGTGTTTTTTGAATCAGACAGCTTGCACGCATTAGCAACAATTTCGACTAACGACTCTGGGAACAGAATCAGACCGACGTCCGGATTTCTCTCTGGATTCGAATTCCGAATTTTGTTCCCAACATCAAGTACTCAATTTCCTCCATGAGTTGATTTTCAGGCGGTTTTTTTGTTTTCGACTGTTCTTGATTTCTCAATGCTCCATCCGTTGATCCGATCAAAATCCAAAGCACGGTTCAAGTCACTCGATTCCCTGTGTTTTGCGACAGATTCGACTGAGATCCCGCCAAGGTTCGAACCAAGTTTTCGAGATTTTTTTAACGCCTGGGCTCTAGTTTTGAATTTTGGCCATTCCTTTCTTGGTTGCATCCGATCCATTCGGATTCGTAATTCGATGTTCTCTAACGTCATATACTCATTTCCTTCCTTGAGATGATTTTTAGCTGTTTTCCTTTCGTGTTGCAGTTTGGTCCCGCCGTGCTCCGTCGAGTTCTGTTCAAATAATTTTGTTCTCCGAATCGACCGCGCACCAAGTTGGAATCCATTTTCACGCACATCAAAAGTTTATCCCCGCTCTGCGCACTACACATTTCGCGTGTAACTGATTGCAAAATAGTTCGCGAACGTCGATTTCGACAGTGCGCGTGCGCACTCCGCAAACACTTTCTTGCAGCAAGCAATTGGCGACCCTTCGTGCAAAGGTTCAATTTCATGCTTTGGGGATGTAGCAGTAGCACTGTCGATTTCCAATCGCAACCGGCTTTTTCGAAAATGAATGCATGGATCCTTCTTAGGAATTGCGTTTTTGCGTTTGGTCCGTACATCATTTGTGGTACCCAAATCCGACCAAAATCGAAAGCACACTTCAATTCCATCCGAGATCGTTTGTAAAAATTATTCTTAAAAAAGGCTCAACTCTCGAATTCCACATACCCACACTGCTGGACCACCTCGCAAACCGAGGAAAGGTTTGTACCAGATTGAATGTTGCAGCTTGGCTCTCCCAAAACGCTGTTCGACTCCGAGTCGATTCCGCGGAAACGAGGCATCCCATTTGTCTATCAGAAATAGTCCTAGTCTCAAAACGGCTTGCACTTGTCTGAATTCGCTTTTGAAAAGCAGTGTTTTCCATTGGGCGCACGATACGGTTTTAGATCAAGTAGTCAGCAGATCGAGTAGTGACGCGAGTCGAAAGTGTGCCAACGTACGCACCGGGGGACGGTTTCCGTGAACGCCGCGAACCGAATCGCTTAGAAAATCGTCCATCCGTTCCCTTTCCAACCCTCGCGTTCTGACAACTTAAAGGAGCCTACCTTCCCATTACCACCACTCATCCATGCAATCCAATGCGAAGACATCCAAGACATCGCAACCCTCATTTCGATTGGAGCAAAAGTTGACACTCGCGATGAATGGAACGATACCGCACTGATCCATGCAATCCAGATCGAAAACGAACGCACTCGATTTACGATTGTCGAATTGCTCCTGGAGGCTCAGGCTAATCCGAAACTACTCGATGAAGAGAAGTCGTGGGGGCTCTTTGCGGCCGTCCTTCTGAAAGATTACCGAGTGCTCGACCTGCTCTTGAAGTATGGCGCCGATCCCAACGCTGAAATAATTCGAGTGTCCAACGCACATGGACTTAATATCGTTTGGTGCATCCGTCTGTCATCAACTCACAACCGTCCTTAATGATTTCGGCTTGCAATAAGTGCGCGGTGTTTTGGACGGTAACCAAAGAACCATAAATCGTGAATCGTTGAATTACGGCTTCCGGAGCAAATGGCTCCAATCCGTGACTTGATTTTCAGGTTTCACTAGTCGATATTGGAACCAAGGTTTACCTGTCTCTCGGTTTAGCAACGTCTTGGAGTTCTTACCGAGTATTTGGGGCTTGCATTGGAGAGGTCACCTACGGCCAGGACCATGTGTTCAAGAGCTATGCCTGGTTCTTGGGGTGGCCCCTTTTTCTATTTCGCCCGTCAACTTTCGAACAAAGAAGCATGTCTAAATACATTTACCACTACACGTCACTTGAAAGCTTCCTGCTGATCGCGACGCAGCTAACTCTCCGACTTTCGAATGCCAAGTTCATGAATGATGGGAACGAACTCGAGTACGGTAAACAGCTGTTTTTGAAAATGCTCTCCGATAGAAAAGATTTAACACCTCAAGACATAAACCAAGTAGCATCACTTTTTAGCGAGAACTTAGCCAAGGGTCCTGAAACATACGCGTTTTGCATGACATCTCTCCGAGATGCATTTACGCAATGGAAGCTCTACGGAGATGACGGGCGAGGCGTGGCGATTGGTTTTGATCGCGGAATTCTTGAGCAAATTGACGATTCGTCAGTTGGTGATGTGTCCTATTGCGCAACGAACCAAACCGAGAGACTCAAACACCATGTCGCTGCAATCAAAACAAAATCACCGATCGATTTGTGGTTGACGATTCAAGGGCATATCGAACCTTTGATCGCGACTTTTAAGCAAGAAGAATTTGCAACAGAGACGGAGACGCGAATGTTGTCAAGAGTTGTGGATATCGACGCCTTAGACTTCGCTGAGGAAGGTTGCACAACCACAATTGAGGCATATCCGGATAAGGTCCACTATTTTTCACGAAGGGGAATGATTGTTCCTTTTATAAAGAAGGTAATTCCGCGCAACTCTATCCGGGAAGTCATTGTTGGGCCACGAGCTAGCGTCGATCACAACATAGCCTCATTCAAAGCGTGGATACGAAGTAAGGCGTTCGCAGACGTGCCTGTTTTCGCGTCAACAATCAAATACCAAGCATAGGGTGCAACCTTGTTAAGTCTGCATCCGCTGCTGTCTTTCCCTTGCAGGAGGTAGCCCCAGATTGTTTTTAGTTGTCTGATCCCAGTTCGTGGAATTTCTCAAGGCAGGTACGCAAGTTTGTCGAGTTAAAAAGTAAACCATGCCTTACACTAGCTATCGACTGTACCAGCAATCCAATCAACTCAAGGACACATCTCGTGTCGGACTTGGAATTCTCCATGTTGATATAGCTCTTTGGGCTGTAGCAAAACATAGCTCTAAAAACCGCTTTGTCTGTTTCAACGAGTTGCTGGCCATGGAGCTTGGTGGAATTCTTGACCTACCGCTGGCGAACGGTTTCGTGATATCGGGACTCTCTGTGTCGGGTTCAGATTCTCCGACGTCGCAACTAAACTTTTGGAGTTCGATATCAGTCGGTGAAGACCTGCCGCCCGCCGACTGCGAATTAATGCTAGCTGAACGTCCGAGCGATGCATTTGGGATTTTGGTTTTCGATGCCTGGATTGCAAATAATGATCGAAATGAAACGAATCTGACTTACAACTCAATTAAGAATGAAGTGCGTGCATTCGATCACGAACAGGCTATCTGCAACCAGACGGGCATCAATTTTTTGAGATCGCAACAAAACGACCTCTCCTGTTTGGACTGCCATTCCATCGCACACCACGTCAAGTGTCTTGACGGCATTGTTCCATGGCTCGACAAACTGCAGGCAATCCCAGCGTCGGTAATTTTGCATGCCGTAAAAAAGTATGCTTGTTGGTTGCCAAATCCAACAGAATACCGAACGATTGCATCGGAACTGGTCATTCGGCAGAAAACACTTGCTTATCTGTTCAACAAAAACCAAAATAACAAGGAGCTTTTCCCATCAGTCGAAAAGAGCCTTATCGAAATCCCTTCCGTTTGCACTAGTTTCCCCCAAAGCTTTGAAGTCGAGGTGCCTTGTGATAATGACTATCGCATCTGAAAAGGTCGCGGAATTCATGCTTTGTCAGTATATGGGTGATGCGGTAAGACGCGAGCCACGAAATATTGGAGTAATCGTGGTTCGTGAATCGGATGTTGCTTGTCGTTTCCTGGGCGAGTCTCAGTCTGGCGTCGATGGACGGAGCCTAAAATTTATCCGTGAGTTGGACGCTTACAAACAATGGGTAGTGCACTGGAAACGGCTTGTCTCAAAGAACGATCCAGAATTGAGCAAACGATTACTCTCAGGCGGCAAACGAAACTACTATGTCATCCCAGGTGGTTCGCTTGCTGGTACCGAAGCAGACGATTTGAACTACGTGTGCGATTACCTTTATTCGACGTTGGTTTCAAATGGCGGAGTCGATGAAATCGATGAGGAAATAGACTCGATCAAATCCAGCAAAAATCTTGAATCGATTGTCGCAACTGTTTTTCGAGAAGCCAACATCCTGGGCGATTCGTCAAGATTGAACGCTCCCATCTATCGCGATAAAGACATTATGGGTGCTAATCACTTTCACCGCTTCGCCTTCGTGCAAAAGAATGGCGTTGTTCGCGGCATGGAGGTCTTTGACTTCAACACCGTAAAGAGTAAGCAACTAAAGCACCATGCTGCTTGGGCGAAAGTTGCCTTCGATGAAGTAAGGAAAGCTATGATTGCACATGCCGAAGTGGACATGGTTTCGATCGTCCAACCGGCAATTAAACCTGATTACAAAGAAACAGAACAGTACTGTATCGACATGCTACAAGGTTCATGCGGAATCTGTGATTGGAGCAACCAACGCGAACGTGAATCCCTCGTTATAAAGTGCGCAAAGTCTGCAGGGACGATGTCGATTTAGGCTGTAAGTTTTTTGACTCACGATTCATGTACCTCGGTCCAGCCAAGATCGGTCCGAGTACCCCCAACGCATAATGATCTTCCAGGGGCAATGGCGTCAATTAGCTTTACGCCCCTCCCCGCTTGCTTGTCTTAGTTCTACGACCGGTTCTAGATCAGGGGTCAATTCCGATCCCCACGATGGAGTGTCGCCGAAGTGGAGCGTTCTTTGGTTTGGCTGATAACGGTTTATCTTATCTGGCTGAAGGACCATAATGACTATACTAGCCATCTTGTTCTGTTCCGTTTTTTTCCATCGCACTAGTCATCGTCCATCATTCCCCACTTTACGCAATTCGTTTAACTCTAGCACCATGGTTCACAGTTCATTGGGTCGCGATGTTGTTTTCCAAGAACTTCAAGAAGTTCCTTTGCTTTTGTCTTGCGTCAAATCAAACACCCTGTCTGTCACAAAGCGGCGGAACGATTCGTTCTGCACGAACTGTTTGTAGAATTCGGTGTCGTCCTTGAGCAGCGGGCCCATGACTCGCATCAATGCGGCGTCCAACTCGATCCGAGCAGCGTTTGGCGTGTTCAGCTTCGCATTCTTGTAAGGTTCGTCGTCAGCGACTTTCGGGGCGATGTCTTCCTGAATCCGCTTGACGATCCGATCTGCGTCCTTGAAAAGCGTTCCGAACTGCTCATTGAAGCTTTTAAGGATGTTACTCAGCCGCTCCAATTCCGGCTCAGATTTTCGCCCACCACCACTGACAGGCACCGGCTCGATTTCTGCGTCCTCGTCTGCGAGCGTTACTTTCAGCGCTGCTTTCTTCTCAACGCGATAGCTATCCATGTCGATGGAATCGAGGATTCCCTTGGCCAAGTCTTCTTCCTTTGGCGCAGGAAGTTTGGGAACCAGGAAATTCAATACGATCGACAGTTTCTCCCATCCTGCATTTGTAAATGGCAAGATCGAGCCGAGAAAATCATAAGTCCGAATGAATACCTTCGCCTTGCCTTTGAAGTCCACTTGCCCATCTTCATCCAGGCGCTCCAGATAGGTCGCCACGCAATCATCAAGGATCGGATCGAGCTTGTCACGTTCCGCCCCTTCTAAGTACATCTCTACAAATGATTCGATCTGATCTGGAGTATAGACCTGGTGCCCATCGAGTGCCGTCTTGAGGTCGTGCAGCTTGTTCGGGTCAGTTTCCTCACTCAAGATCGTCGTTCGGTAATAATCAGAGAACGCTGCATTAATGGTTTCTGCATTATTCATGAAATCGAGCACGAAGACATCGTGCTTCTGCGGATGCGCCCGGTTAAGACGCGAAAGCGTTTGCACCGCTTTAACTCCCGCCAGCGACTTGTCCACATACATCGTGTGAAGAAGCGGCTCGTCGTAACCGGTCTGAAATTTATCGGCGCAAATGAGGAAGCGGTACGGGTCCTCTTGAATCTTGTCCACGATCTCGCTGCTTGCGAACCCGTTCAGCGACGATTCAGTAACCTTCACCCCTTGGTACTCTGGTTCGCCGGAAAAAGCGACGATCGCTTGATACGGGCTTTTGCGTTCCAGCAAATAAACCTTGAAGGCATGGAAGTACTGAATGGCCCGCTCGATACCGCTGCACACGACCATCGCCCGAGCTTGTCCACCAATCTTATTCAGGGCGATAACTTGTTCATGGAAATGATCGACCATGATCTCGGCTTTAAGGCGGATCGCATGGTCGTGGCTTTCGACATACTTGCGAAGTTTCTTGCGAGCCTTCTTCGTGTCGAATTCGGGGTCGGTTTCAATCGTCTTGATCAGTTTGTAATAGCTATCCACGGGCGTGTAGCTCTTGAGCACGTCCAGGATAAAGCCCTCGTCAATCGCCTGCTTCATCGTGTAACTGCGGAAAGGCTTGTGTTTCACCCTCCCTTCGGCATCAGCCGGTTGCGGAATGCCAAACATTTCCAGTGTCTTGTTTTTCGGCGTGGCCGTGAACGCGAAATAGCTGGCGTTCGTTAGCATCTTTCTTGCATCAATCCGCTTCTGCAGGGCATTGTTAATCTCGTCTTCCGGATCGGCGAGAGCCTGGCTGAGCGCCGCCGACGTCTTTCCGCCTTGGCTGGAATGGGCCTCGTCAATGATGATCGCAAATGTTCGTCCACGGTGCTGGTCGCCGATTTCATCGAGAACAAAGGGGAACTTCTGAACCGTTGTGATGATGATCTTTTTGCCGCCCTCGATAAACTTCCGCAAGTCGCCAGAATCGTCGGCATGCCCCACCGTCGCACCCACCTGGGCAAACTGCTTGATAGTGGCTTGAATCTGCTTGTCCAAAATCCGACGGTCGGTAATTACGATGATCGAGTCGAAAACGTCCGTCCCATCTTTCCGCACTCCGATGAGCTGATGAGCGAGCCAGGCAATCGAGTTCGACTTCCCGCTGCCGGCAGAGTGTTGAATCAGATACCGCTTGCCCGCACCATGCCGCGCGACGTCCGCCAGCGTGCGACGCACGACTTCGAGTTGATGGAACCGCGGGAATACCTGCTTCCATTTCTTCTTGCCTGTTTTCGGGTTTTTCTCTTCGACGATCTGTGCGTAGTTTTCGAGAATATTCGTCAAGCCAAGAGGTGTGAGAATCGTTTCCCACAGGTAAGCCGTCTTTAATCCGTTTGGGTTTGGTGGGTTGCCAGCGCCATCGTTATAGCCCTGATTGAATGGCAAAAACCAAGATGCCTTGCCACGCAATTCCGTACACATCATGACTTCGGTGTCATCTACCGCGAAATGAACGACGCAGCGGCCAAAGCCGAACAACGGTTCCTTCGGGTCGCGATCAAGCTTGTACTGCTCAATGGCATCAGCAACCGTCTGCTTTGTTAGACTGTTCTTCAATTCAAATGTAGCGATTGGTAAACCGTTGATGAACAGGGCCATGTCGAGAGCACGGCGCGTTTCATCGTTGCTGTAACGTAGTTGCCGCGTCACGCTGAACCGATTCTCTCGGAATAGCATTTGAGCTTTCACGTTGCCGACAGACGGTGAGCTGTAGAACAGAATCGTGTCGTGTTTACCATGATTGATGCCATGTCTTAGGACTTCGATGACTCCCCGAGCTGCTAGTTCGTTATTCAACCGCGCTAGGAACTGCCGCCGAACCGGGTTTTCGCTATCCAGTTGCAATTCCTCAGCGACCTTAGGCTGAGTCGCCTTCAAGAATTGAGAGAGATGCACCAGATCGACACAATAGCCCCGGTCGTAGCTCTGGCTATCACCAGCTTGCCAACCGTTGCGAATCAAGCCATTGACGATCAACGTCTCGAGTCCACCTTCGCTCGTATCAGTTACCCGACGAGGAATGTAGCCAGGACCT
>JBBRJI010000024.1:0-17306 GCA_038219625.1 Pirellulales bacterium
CCCTTTAGTTAGGATTTTGCCGCGCCGGCTTACTTATTTACCAGTTTCTCAGCAAACGCCGAGCTACTTTTAATTGAGTCATCCGAAGTTGATGTACGGCTCGGAATTGCTTCTTCACCGAACATCCAAGCCCAGGATAGCATCCGAAGGGTACCAATGGTCGGGAATTGTTTGTATTCGGGCGGAAATAAACTGCCTTGGGTCGACAGATGCGGGAAGTGACACACGCAGGCGATGGCGACATGATCCTGATCGAATCACCATACTGCGACCGATACGACCAAGGCCCAGAATGCCAACGGCTTTCTTTCGCACCGGTTCGATCAAGCTTTGGGGCCATTGCTGCGGAAGATGCAATCGGATGCTAGCAGCATCCGCCACGCCTACATTATGCTGCCCCATGCCGAAACACAATCTCGCCGCGGCCAAGCGACACCATGTCGCCATGATATAGGTCATACTCACATGACATCAAAGCACTTTCAACAAAGAATCCCTTGTCCATCAATGTTCGCAGCATCAGCTTGACGGTCTGGGGCTGATAGGTTGAAGCATAGCGAAAACTTGGAAGTACTTGCGGCGGGTTATTGCCCAACAGCGCTAACGTCCCTCGTCGCATTCCAGCCCCTGGTCGTATGCCGCATTCACCAAAAACGACGACCGTCCCTGCGATCATGTTGAAGCCTATCATGTCGCCCGCCGAGCCGCCGATGGCGATCAAGCCCCGACGCATCGTGAGGCCGATTTCATTACCTGCATTTCCGTCTACAAGTATGATTCCTCCGGTCATCCCCTTGGATGAACCGCGGTATGCGGCTCCGGTCAAGTGACCTGCGTTTCCTTGGACATGGATCAGGCCTTTCTGCATTTCGGCCCCGACCCAACCACCCGCGTTACCTTCGACCAAAATCTCACCGCCTCGCATCTGGCTGCCAACATGCCGTCCCACTGCCCCGTGAATGGATACTTTGCCGCTGGCCATGTGGGCACCAATCCAATGGACTCCCGACAAGTTTCCTTCGAATTCCATTCGTTTGTCGCTGGGATCTCCGGAAACCGCAAACATCTCTGCTAAGGGAATCTTGCAATTGCCGTGAAAGATCTCAAAGCGCTCGATGTCAGCGATCGACTTGTCGCATGCCCAGTCGGGCGTAAGACCTTCGATCTCAACGGGTACTAAGGTTTGAGCGTTGTAGGTCAACCTAATCGCCATGGGCTCAACTATCCTTTAAAGTGTGTTACGTTATGTTGCATGTTGCAATCTGCGGCTCGCCTCGAACCCTGAGACTAGCTTCTTTGTTCCCGTTTCACAATTGGCCTATTTCATGAATCTCAACGTCGACAGAAAAAGAGGCGCGATTGTTTTGTGTGGCGGCAAGTCCAGCCGCATGGGACAAGACAAAGCATCGTTGCCGTTCGGGCCAGAGCGGATGCTACAGCGTGTGGTACGAATTATTATTGAAGTCATCGACCCTACGCAAATTGTCGTAGTCGCGGCGTCCGAGCAGATTCTACCGGAACTCCCGCCACAAGTAATTGTCACGCGAGATGAACGACCAAACCGTGGACCCTTGGAAGGCATTGCGGCTGGACTTCGATCGATGCCGAACTGCGTTGAAGCCGTCTACGCGACGAGTTGTGACGTCCCACTCCTGATTCCTAGGTTTGTGACCATGTTGTTTGAGCGGCTTGGCAATAGCGACATAGCAGTCCCGTATGACGGCCAGTACCATCATCCGTTGTCGGCCGTCTATCGACCGCGAGTTCTGGCGGTAATTGAGTCGCTACTGGCATCCGATCGTCTTCGTCCAAGATTTTTGTTTGATCAAGTCGCTATAACGGAGGTACCAGTTGAGGAACTTCACGCCGTCGACCCGACTCTTTCGACGTTGATGAACTTGAACCACCCGGAGGACTATCAGGCCGCTTTGGACCTGGCTTTTCCGAGGGGGAGAGAGAGCGGCAGAGGTGACTGAAACTCATTTAACGCCCAGCGCAGCGCCGACTTTGTGTATCCACGGAACGGAAGACAAATATGTGGCATACGAACACACGAACAAGCCATGTGGATCGTTGACCGAATGAAGGCGGCTGGCGTTGATGCAGAATTGTCGACGCTTGAGGGTGCCGGCCATGGATTCAAAGGCGCCGACGCTGAGAAATCGGACAAGGCATTGCTCGATTATTTCCAACGTCAGCCAGAGCCGTGACCAACGCGGCCTATGTCGTGTTCGGCGGTGCTACTAGCGACTTAGCGTCTTCTCGCCAGGTTCCGCTTCAATCCCTTCCGCTGGATGGACGTCGGAAAAGTGTGGTAGCTGGATTCCATTTGCGTTGCGAGTGACGCTCCGTTAAGTTGACCGGAACCTAAATTTCGCAAAATATCACCGACGAGCGTTGCGGCAAGCTGGAACACCTCTTGTTCGATCTGAAACTCCGATTGGTGATGGTCCAACGCCATGGATCGCTGCGCCAGGATCAACCCATCGTCAATTCTCGGTGTCATCACATGGAACGTCACGCCCGTTTCTTGCTCACCGTGGTAAAGCATCCAAAACGTCGGAGTCGGGCCACGATACCGAGGCAGAAGTGACGCGTGAATATTCACGAACTTCACATTGGGCATCGACAACAGTTCACGGCTCAGAATGTTTTTGCAAACGCACACCAACAAGACATCCACGTTCAGCCCTCGCAAAAACGCAATCGTTTCTGGGGCGTTCATGTCGGTAATCGTAGAGTGCGGAAGGCCGTTGATCACTGCCAGCTCGAAAGGCGATCTTGCTCGCAACCATTCTGTACGGAGACGTTTTCCCAGTCGCCGCCGAAGGTTGCTGGCCAGGGCCTCGAATACCTTGGAAGCAATCCGCCGGAAACCGAACTGGGAAAGAACGGCTAAGGGGGAACCACGCCCGACGGAGATCGTGTCGTAGAAAAACGTGTGCGCTAAAACCACATCATTTCCCCGTACCAATGTTTCAAAAACTGGCATGCTTACGACCGCCGTCTTGTTCGTCAGAAATGCAATGCGCATCAACACCCTATTCCTTTGTTTCGACCAGCGAACTAGCTATAAAAGCATTGATTGCGTTAGCGACAACTTCGTGCCCATCCAAATTGAAGTGAACGTCCGTTTCGAAGAACTTGTCGGCATCCAAGAGTGGTGATAGGTCGAGAATTGGGATGTTGTTGTCGGCACAAACTCCTCCAATAAAGGACGGATTCTCCTGGTTGCCCGCAATCAAATCGTCTCGAAACGGGATGACAACTACTTGGAATTCGGCACCTGTCGCACGAACCTCTTCAGCCAATTTTATTACGAGTTTCCTCGTAATCTCTTGCCTGTAGTTTTTATCGGCTTTCGTGGCGGACTTCGAATCTGGCTCTAGTCTGATATTTGCCATCGATTCGAGGCTATTCTTCAGCAAGAAGGCAAGGTGCGACGACTCGTACAACCAGCGTTGAAGTCCTCGTGTCGAATGTTTCCATTTCGGTTCATCGTTACGCGGGATTTCCAGTTTTCCCGCATCGTTGAGGAAGGCAAACTTAGGTCGCAAGTTATCCTCAAAATCATTGCCGCAATAGAAGCAGAGCAATACAATATCCGGCGAAATAACCTCATGAAATCTACGGAACGCGAGCAACTCTTGAGAAGTTGAATAGCCTTGAGAGCCAACGACTGCCACTTCCCAATCGGGCGAGCGTTTGTTGACATAACGCTCAAGCAAAGCCGGAAATGTTTTAGGATACTCGACTTCGAGGCTTTCAATAAATGAGTCCCCAAGCATCAATATGCGGCGAACATTGGGTGGCTTCTGGGCAATATCTTCATCGCGAAACCCCAAATTGTTGTAGTGAAACGGGACGCGAATGTTGTCGCTCTTTCGAACGTAAACACCGCTTCCATTTGGTCGCCCACGCCAGCCGAGCATTTCATCGTAAGTCGCTAGGCGTTTGGCTTCTTGATCGATGAATAACCGCAACGCAACTTCGGCCAAACAAGCAGCCATCACGGTACTCAAGCCAATCGTGATGAGCGTGAATGCTAGTCTTCGCCTTTTCGTTTTCGGTTTTCGGAATCGCGATCGCGTCGAGCCTTGCGATTGATCCTTTCCGTTACCCATGGACTTCTTCTCCGTGTTTCTGCGTCCCCTTCGATTCTGAGGACCAGGCTCCCATTCGCCGTGACAATTGAAATGCAAGTTTAGCTAATCTGAGCCTTAGTTCGGAGTACGTGAGCATGTATCTACCATACCGAACCTCAAGGCCACCGAAGTCGGCTTTGAATTTTCGAGGTCCATAGTTTTCATTGGGCCAACCCGCACCGCCGAAATCGTAATAAGCATAACCATTTTCGCTGCTCCAAGCCATGTCATCCCAGACTATGCAGGCGAAGGGCGAAAGTCCATTGAGTCGTAACGTTCCACCGTACCAAGAGAAAACTCGATCGCCAAACACCAGTGAGATAATCGAAGCAATCGGCACATCGTCCAAAAATGCAGTCCGTACACGAATGCATTGCGAGGGCAGATTCGCCAGCGTATTTTCGAATAAGTCTAAGCCGAGCAAAGGCACCCTAGCTCGACCGTAACTAGATTGTAATAACTGGTGCAACCTGCTGACTCCTTCCAAAGTGTTGTCGTCTCGCAGAACCACACCCTTGGAAAGCGTGCTGCGGATTTTTTGCCGCAAGTTTTTTTTCACCTTGCTCCAAAGAATTTCTTTAGTCTGTTTGGTATCAACCACATAGTTGATGTAGTCGAGGTATTCGTAGCCGCTCATTGTTAGTGCATCTTTTTCCGAAGCCGGTGCACAAATCGAGCGGACTTCACAAAGCAGCGAGCGCGTGCGCATGTGTTTGTCGTGCATGGCGATGAGCTCGCTCAACGCCGCGACCCCCGTCGGGTTCGGATCGCAAAGTGGTTCAGCGAATTGCATGGCCCGGGACGACATCGCCGAAAATCGGGGTAGCGTCTTAACGTGACAACTCACCAACAATGCCACAATCCGCCCATCAGGGCCCATGGATGCGTAGGCATATGGCTCCAGTCCCCGTGTTGCAGCAAACGCACAAATCATCGCAGAAGTATGAAAGATGGAACCCTTTGCATGCTGCTGAACGTACGCATCCCAGCCTTCGCAATTCGGCTTGACGATTTTGAATTTTCGAACAGAGTCAGTAGAATTCATGGTGTTTACTCAAGGTACCGATCGTCACGCTCGCCTAGAACAGCGTGTAGATAAATGGTGCAGCCCCGGTAGAGCTGAGGACGACCAAGATTCCAACCAATCCAAGTACTAGTACGATAGGAATCATCCACCACGCTTTGTTCTCTTTGATGAACAAGATGAACTCACTGATCAAAGACAATTGGTCTTCTTCGCCCAGTCTTTCAAATTCATTCATGCTTTCACGTGTTTTTTTTTCTGACATGCAATATTCCCAAGTAGGTGAAATTTTAAGACTGTCGATAGTAGGAGCCGACCGATTTCGGTTGACGCTTCGGCTGCCAATAACTGGTCGCCTGTCGATCGATTTTCAACCGCAATCGGTCCCTCGACGTGATGCGAAAGAGCATCCCGATGGGTAGGAATACGGTCATGTAGATCAAGAACATGGCAACTTCGCCGACGACCAGTCCGATCGGGGCGGTGATCAACATCAATCCGACAAATAAGGGCGAGATCCCTTTTGGGCAAACGTAAGCGATACTAGCTATGAGCAAACCAAGGCAGGCGAGGGCTGTGATTACGATTAGATTACCAGACCATATCCAGCCCAGCAGCGGGAATGAGACAAGGCAGAGGCTGCCAAACTGCCGCAGTTGTCGCGAAGTCGGATTCCAGTTGGTTTCGATCAATGCCATGGTGGGTTCTAGTCCAATTTGAATTGCGCAAGGTGTTTTGTACGGGTTTCTTCCGTAACTTGCTTCGTCTGCTCCGACTTAACCACGATTTGACGCCCCATCACCAGCACATCCATCTCTGTCATCATGAAGCCTCGCAATGCGTCTTCTGGTGTGCATACGATTGGCTCGCTGCGCACGTTGAAACTGGTATTGATCAACACCGGGCACCCAGTAATTTCATGAAACTTCGTCATCAGCGCATGTAGTAAAGGGTTGCGTACTCGATCGACCGTTTGGACGCGGGCGGAATAGTCGACATGCGTGATCGCAGGCAGGGTTGAGCGACAGAAATTTAGTTTTTGAATACCGAAGGCTTCGTCGTACTCCGGACCCAGTAGAGTGCGCAGGCTTGGATGCACCGGCGCAACCAATAACATGTAAGGCGATTCTTGATCGGCTCGCATCTCGAAATACTGATCGACATACTCACGCAAAACAATCGGAGCAAATGGTCGAAACGATTCGCGGAATTTAATTTTCAAGTTCATCACGGATTGCATCTTTTGGCTGCGTGCATCGCCAAGAATGCTGCGGCAGCCGAGCGCGCGCGGCCCAAATTCCATCCGGCCTTGAAACCAGCCGATCACATTCTCCTCGGCAATTAACTGGGACACGCATTCGCAAAGTTCAAGTTCCGACTCGCAACTTGTATAGACAGCACCGTTCCGCTCAAGCGTCGCGACGATTTCGTCGTCTGAATATGAGGGTCCCAATAACGAACCGTTTTGCGAATCCATTTTACCAGCCGCACGAGGCTTGTTTAGCAGTTGGTGCCAAATGAAGAGGGCTGTACCAAGCGATCCACCAGCGTCCCCGGCTGCAGGTTGAATCCAAATCTCGTCAAAGGGGCCTTCGCGAAGAAGGCGTCCATTGGCAACACAATTCAATGCAACACCGCCAGCTAGCACCAAGTTTTTCATGCCAGTTTGGCGATGAACATATCGTCCAGCACGTAACACAACTTCCTCGGTGACCGCTTGAATCGAAGCCGCCAAATCCATCTCGCGCTGCGAGACTTGGGTCTCGGGTGGTTTGGGAGGAGCACCGAACAAGCGGTGCAGTTTGGCCGACGTCATTGTCAATCCTTGACAGTAGTTGAAATAGCTCATGTCCAAGCGAAAAGAGCCGTCCTCCTTCAGGTCCATCAAGTGTTCCAAAATCATGTCTTTGTAGATTGGACGACCATAGGGGGCCAGTCCCATCAGCTTGTATTCACCACTGTTGACTCGAAAGCCAGCGTAATAAGTGAAGGCCGAATACAGCAAACCAAGGGAATGGGGAAATTGCATTTCCTGCAACAACTTGATGGTATTGCCGCGGCCGACGCCCACACAGGTCGATGACCATTCACCAACACCATCGAGCGTCAATATTGCCGCTTCGTCAAACGGAGATGGAAAGAAAGCGCTGGCCGCATGCGACTCGTGGTGATCGGTAAACACGAATCGTCCTTGGTACCGGTTTTGAAGTCCTCGCCGCATTTCGCGCGGTAAGTGCAGTTTTTGTTTCAGCCACAACGGCATTGCCTGCCGGAAGGAACGATAGCCGCTTGGAACAAAAGCCAGGTAGGTTTCTAACAAACGTTCGAACTTGGTCAGGGGCTTGTCGTAAAAGCCGACGTAGTCCAGTTCCTCGGGCTGCAGACCGGCGGCTTCCAAACAATAGCGGATCGCATTGTCAGGAAAGGTGTGATCATGCTTCTTGCGAGTGAACCGCTCCTCCTGGGCTGCGGCAACGATTTCACCATCGATCACTAATGATGCGGCGGAATCGTGATAAAAGGCGGAGATGCCAAGTATGTTCGTCATGGGGAGGTGCCAGGAACGCACAGGCTTACGAGTACTTCGGCGGAATGCGTGGCAGGTACTATGGGTATTTCACGACCATCTCACCGACCAGCATCGTCAATCGATAGATCAAGTATCGGATATCGACCGATAGTAGCGAGTCTAATTCCAAGACAGCTCTGAAACAATCTAAAGTAGCGATTTTTATAGGGTTTCCAATTCGGCATGCGTCTCGAAATCCTTAAAATGTGCGCAAACCGGTCAATTGGCGTGCCCCACTACGTTGTCGGATACTTCCATGGTCCACGGTATTCGCGACGCAAGAGTCGGTTCGCGTCTTCGTCGCCAACGATTTTTTCGTTTGCGCCGTCCCATTGAATGCTCCGGCCAAGTTTATACGAGACCATTCCGAGCAAGCTCATGTTGGTTGCTAGATGGCCGATCTCGATATCGCAGGTCGGTCGCTTGCTCGATTCAATCGCATCGGTGAAATCGGCCCATAGCAGTTTAATGCTGTGCCCATCAGGCTCTTGATGTTGTGCATCCTGGTGGACGATGGGCTGTTTGGAGTCTGCAGGATAAAAAGTCCATCCATCCCTCCACCCCATATGAAACGTTCCTTTCGTGCCGTAAAAGTAGCAACCGACGGAATGTTTCTCGGCACCGTTGCCACCAAACTTGCGATGTTCCCAGGTGGCAGTAAACGACTCAAATTCGAAGACAGCGATCTGTGAGTCCGGCGCATCGGTCGTTTGCTCTTTTTCATTTAACACTGCAGCCCCCGCGATGGGTCGCCCACCCCATGAAAAGACCTTCTTTGGGTACTTCTCTTCCGACCACCAGAGAACTTGATCCAGCCAATGGACGCCCCAGTCACCGAGTGTTCCGTTCGCAAAATCGAGATAATTACGAAAGCCCCCCGGATGGATCTTGCGACAATAGGGACGCATCGGAGCTGGGCCGCAGTACATGTCCCAATTCAAATTGGATGGTGGCTCACTGTTCTGTGTGGGCTTTTCTTTACCACCCGTGCTGTGAACAAACATCCTGACCATCCCAATATCGCCAACGCTTCCGTCCTTCAGGAACTTCATCCCAGACACGTAATGCGGACCGATACGACGGTGCAAGCCAACTTGGACGGTCCGATTGGCTGCACGCGCGGCATTGAGCATAGCTCGACTCTCCTGAATCGTGTGGCCTGTTGGCTTCTCCACAAAAACATGAGCACCCGCACCGATGGCTGAAATCGCATTGAGTGCATGCCAGTGATCTGGGGTAGCCACAATTGCGATATCGATTTTCTCTTTGTCGATCAGTTCACGAACGTCTTGATAGGTTTTCGGCACATCGCCCGAGAGAGTCTTGACTTTCTCGGCTGCCAACTCGAGTACGTCCGAGTCGACATCGGCCAACGCGACTACTTGGCAATTGCCCGCGGCCATCGCTTCCTTGAGAATGTTCATTCCCCACCAACCGCTGCCAATCAAAGCCGTGCGATATTTTTTGGCTTTTCCGATGGCATGAATGCTCGGTGCACCACCAAGAATCAAACCGGTGGCCAACGTGGATTGAATAAAATCGCGTCGATGTAGGGTCATAAGTCAGATCTCAATTAGAGGGACAGGTTTACGCAAACGATCTCGCCGGATGCATTGCGACAATAGATAAGGCCATCGCAAAGTACAGGAACCGTCCAGCATTTGCCGTCTAGTATTTTCGCTTTTGCAATTGGAGAAAAAAGTTCATTGGACACGGGAGCGATCAAGAGTTCTCCAGATTCGCTGAGAACGATGAGATGGTTGTCCGCAACGAATAATGAGCCGGCACCTAAACCGGAAAAACTCCAGCGAACCTCTCCGCTTGAAAGTGTTAGGCACTTTAGCTGGACTTCACCACCCTCGTCGCCATCGAAGCCGTAAATATGGCCATCGACTAGGACGCTCGAGTTGAGTTGGTTTTGCATTTCTGTGTTGGTCCAAACTGCTTTGGCGGCTGTTTCCGTGAACGACAGCAAGGCCGCACCGCGGCCATAACCCGAAGAAATGAAGACTTCGTTTCCATTTACAATGGGATCGGCCGCATTGCAGCCATTGGTTGTAAGCCATCGATGCTTCCATGCAACTGCCCCCGATTCCAAATCGACGCATTGATAGAATTTCCCAGAAGCGATCATCGCAAACCAACGCTCTCCAATTTTAAGTCGGTAGGGAGTCATGTAGCCAGCTTCGCCATCGCCCGACTTCCAGATCAAGTCCCCAGTCAATTTATTGATTGCCAAACCCGCTTCACCAACGTTAAGAATCAGTCGGTCTTGATGGATCATTGGAGAAGAAGAAAATCCCCAGCCAGGGATTCGCACTTCTGCTTCTTGTTGTACGTTTTTGGACCAATAAATCTTACCAGTGCGTGCTTCAAAACAGTGCAAGTCCCCTTGCCTGCTCAGCGTGGTGACTCGATCGCCCTCGACGGTTGGGGTCGAGGTTGGACCACCTTCGAAAAACCGATCATCGAGCGGGCATTCGTACGTGTGCTTCCAGATCACGTCACCTGACTTTGCGTTCAAACAAGTGACGGTGTCGTGGTCATCCGAATTTCCCATGGTGTAGAGTCGACCATCGGCCACGCTGACCGATGAGAATCCAATTCCGACATTGGCTTTCCAAAGGATAGCTGGACCCTCGGCAGGCCAAGTGTGTTTCCAGTCTTTCTCGGAGGAAATGCCGTTTCTTGCAGGGCCTCGCCAATTTGGCCAGTCCTCTCCCAACGCGGCTGCGGGTGATCGCCAAAGCAAAAAGAGGAAGAGGAGGAGGCCCCAATTTCCATGCACCGACACAACGAACCTCTTTTCGATTTGCGAAATTCGAAAACTAAAAACCGCGACAAGCCACGAGGACTATTATACTGTAAGTGTCCATTAGCGTGTGGCACGCCCCTGAGTTTACGAAGGGCTTGGAAGTCACTAGCTAGAAACAATTGCCACAATCCTCACGCCCATCGCATGCGCACTGGGGCGTGTAACACGAATATGCTCTGGGGCGTGCCACACGAGCGACGGTGAAATGCCCCCGAGTTTTACTCGGGGGATATTTACCATCCCTCTAGATTAGATGGTCAAAACCCCTAGATGGTCAAAACCCCTGGCGTGAACCCAGGGGCATGCAGAAAAGTACCATGATCTATCCCACCGTTAGAAACTTTACTTGCCGCCACTGGCTGAATGGCGGTCGTTCCATGCTTGGATGATTCTCTCATGCACGAAATACCTCAATCACATGTTGTATCGACGTTGACGCGATTGGCAAGAGCGAACAATCCACCAGCAAAAGGCATCGGAATCCAACCCGGCCATCTCGTGCCTTTGTGCAAGTATCACAGCAGGAGCATCGCAGCAAAGCTAACGCAGCGACTTGTCGAAAGCGGCATTCGCACAAAAACGGGAACCACTCGAATGTACGTATCGATCTCCGTTGCGTTTGAGAATCGCCAAACTGCTTTCCAAATACTTAAGGACTTCCAAGAGTCGCACTCGGACACCAAGCCAAGGAGTATCAGTCGCGACTACGACGCAGTGTTCCTGATCGGTTTCGCCACGCTAGTGTTTGCCGCGATATCGGTGGTTGTCCCATATGTTTGTAGCGTTCTGGCTGATTACAATACGTGGTGAGGGTGGTCTGCGGTGGCTAAATTGAATCAGGGTACTTCGATAAAAATGGCAATCCGGATAGGGGCCAGCTTTAAATGTCCTTATTGGAACGCTCCAACACCATTATCTCCGAACGCAACGTCTCGGTCTGCTTGTTGAACGCCACTGCCTGCCCACGACACCCGTCGACATCAGACCGAGATATTTCCTGCTGGGCTCTGAGAGCGGCATTCTGCGCCTTGCGATCGAGGACCGAAATATCTGACGGCAAGTCTTGTTGCTCTGAATCGAATTCGGCTTGCAATCGATTGCGTTGTTCTCGCCACTGGCCAAGCATTGCACTAGCTAGTACCGCAACCGAGAAATGCCCCATCACCAAGGGGCTGTGAAATTCCCCCGAGTTTTACTCGGCGGATATTTACCATTCCGCTAGATTAGATGGTCATAACCCCTGGCGTGAAGCCAGGGGCATGCAGATTCACCACACCCTTCGTAAACTCAGGGACGTGCCACACGAGTTTTGGCCCTTGCCCGTCCTCCCAACCCCTACTCCTGTTGTCATCTTGGGGGAATTCGCGTTTGACTCCAGCATCAGGATGAAAAACAAATCCATGGCAAGTCCTTCATGCAGGACATCCGTCCGCGGAGCGACGGATCTACGGCGACGGATCTACGGCGACGGATCTACGGGCGACGGATCTACGGGCGACGGATCTACGTGTGCGCTTGATGAATGAGTTCGGTCGCACCTTGCTCGGCCAAGAGGCCTGCGGCTTCGCGACCGAGTTGTTCCGCCAAAGAATACAGTTGCTCTTTGTGTTCCGTTGTCTCGATTTGCAACTCGTGTTGGATCGCATGTTTCACTTCAATTTTATTCTTACCGTCCGACGAAAAAACTCTTGCCAACAGGTTGATCGAGTTTTCTTGGACGACCGCATTGCATGCTAGTGGAGCAAGGCAACCTGCGCGCATGGAGCGGAGTAAAGTCCGTTCGGCAATGACGGCGGCATGCGTGACGGCGTGATCCAGTTGCTCTACAGCCTGAATGGTGTTTTTGTCGTCCGAGCGTGTTTCCAGTCCTAGGGCAGCTTGACCGACAGCAGGCAGCATTTCGTCTGGTGTCAGTTTTTGAGTAATGCGAGCTTGTAGCCCCAAGCGATGTAGACCGGCGAATGCCAAAATGATTGCGTCGTATTCGCCTTCGTCAAGTTTTCGAAGTCGCGTGTCGACATTTCCGCGAATATCCTTGACCAACAAATCCGGCCGGATATGCAGGAGGCTGGCTTTTCGACGTGGCGAGCCCGTTCCAATACTTGCCCCTATTGGCAATTCAGCCAGATGAAGGCCCTTGGAGATTAAGCAATCGGCGGTGTCCTCGCGGGGAGGAACAGCCACCAAGTTTAATTCTGGAATGATTTCGGTTGGTAAGTCTTTGAGGCTGTGAACGGCCAAATCGCAACGATTGTCGAGCAATGCACGTTGAATCTCTTTGGTAAACACCCCTTGGCCACCCGATTCACCAAGCGGAGTGGTCGATACGTCGCCGGAAGTAGTGATTTTGACCAATTGGACTTCGTGTCCAAGGGATCGCAGGGCATTCGAGACGTAGTCCGCCTGCCACAACGCGAGGGCACTTTGGCGTGTGCCGAGCCGAATCAACATGCTCATTCCAATCGTGAAAATCCAGGTTCAAATCGATGTCGACGAAAAACAGGTCACATTCGATCTCGGCAAGGAGAGAAATCGTGATAATATAGCGTCGAAGTTCGAAACACAGTCCCAAATGCATTGATGCTATTCCTTAATCACTTTTTTGCCCAGGCCGAACCGCCTGCGGTGGCTGACACCGCGAAAGATCTCGCCTCTTCGGCGGCTGAAATCGTGCAGGCCGTGCCTCCGCGCGCTTGGCTCGATATCCGGACACTGATCTTGGCCAGCGTCGTTCTTTTGGTTTTGGCCATCGCGTCGTGGGTTGCCAATTATCTGACCCGTCGATCGAGTCCATCGATTAATCCAGCTTTGGTCGAGCGATTTGTATTGCGGCTTTGGTCTTGGTGGTTGATGTTTGCCATTTTGATTGCCGGTTTGTTCCTGAAGGAGGTCGGAACCATCGTATTGTTCGGACTCGTTTCCTTTTGGGCGTTCCGCGAGTTCATTACCATGACCCCTACGAGGCGCGGTGACCACCGGGCTTTGTTTTGGAGTTTGGTCGTTTTCACTCCGCTGCAATACGTCCTGATCGGTTTGTCTCCGTTAGGAATCAAATACCGGAACGGCACCGTGATCGATTTTTACGAGATCTATAGCATCATGATCCCCGTGTATGCTTCGCTATTCATTCCGGCAAGAATCGCGATTGCGGGCGATCATAAGCGATTTCTGGAACGCTCCGCTCAGATCCAAGCGGGATTGCTGATCTGTGTTTACTGTCTGTCCTTTGCTCCGGCGTTGCTGTATTTAACATTGAAAAACGCCTCCGGAATTCCTTGGAATGGAAGCAACGCGGGTTTGCTATTCTTCTTTGTTTTGATCACGCAGGTTTCCGATATCTTCCAATGGGTCTGGAGTCGGGTCGCTAACAAGCGAGTCATTGCCAAGGACGTTAGCAGTTCGAGAACATGGGAAGGATTGGTAGGTGGTGCGTTATCAACCGGCATCGTTGGCGCGATCCTCTACTGGGTTACGCCGTTTACACCATGGGAATCCGCTTTCATGGCAATCGTGGTGGCGGCCCTCGGCTTTGCAGGGGGCATGACGATGAGTGCGATTAAGCGAGATCGAGGCGTTCATGACTACGGTACTTTGGTTCGAGGTCACGCGGGCGTTTTGGATCGCATCGACACCCTCTGCTTTTCCGCACCTATTTTTTATCATTTGACTCGGTTCTTCTTCACTTAGGGCGCTTCGATGGGCTTAATCGATACGCACGCGCACCTGGCGGATAAGTCGCTTTTCCATCAACTGGAGGATGTGCTTGCTCGTGCCAAACAAGCTGGTGTATCGCAAGTGATCTGTGTGGCCGTCGACGCGGAAACAACGAACCAAGCGATCGCGATCGCGGAATCGAAGGACGCTGTTTGGGCGTCGATAGGCATCCACCCCAACTACGCGCATCAAGCAACGGCAGAAGACTGGACCAGGATTATTGAAAAAACCAATCTCCCCAAGGTTTGCGCTTTAGGAGAGACGGGTTTGGATCGGCATTGGGATGATTGCCCGTTCGAGATTCAGCAAGCGAACTTCCAACGGCATTGGGAGTTAAGTCGCGAATCCAAGTTGCCACTCATCATTCACATGCGAGACTGCGAACAAGAAATGCTCGCGGCGTTAGGCAAGCAATCGGCTTTAGGAGCACTCCGCGGAGTCATGCATTCGTTTTCTGGGAGTACCGAAACGGCCCGGGAATGCTTAGAGCATGGATTGTTCATCAGTTTTGCGGGCATGCTGACTTACAAGAAATCGGAAGCGCTTCGCAAAACGGCCAAAACGATACCGCTCGATCGGATTTTGGTAGAGACGGATTGCCCCTATTTAACGCCGGAGCCCAACAGGTCTCGCCGCCCGAATGAACCTTCGTTCGTCGTTCATACAGCAAAATGCTTGGCAGAAACGCTTGGCATTTCAGGCAAGGAACTGGCGGAAATCACGACAGCCAATGCGAAACGCCTGTTCTGGCGGATGTCTACTTAGTACTTAGGCGAGCGGCAGACAGAAGACTACCAAGCCAGGCCACCTTGTGGCACGCCCAAAGCGATGGGTGTCGGAAGCGTGTGGCACGCCCAAAGCGATTAGCAATGGGCGTGGGAAGTGTGGCAAATGACTCTAGCGATTCACCACGCCCTTGGTACCTCAGAGCGTGCCACCCAGTTCATGTGTAGATTTCAATCTGCCCCTCGCCCTAATGCAGGTTGCGAGCCTTCAAGTGCAGCGATTTGGCTGGTTGGCAACCTACCGAAGCAGAGCACAGGATTAAATTGGGACATTTTTTGTGATCCTGCTATGATAGTTTTCGGTAAGGGCGTATAGCATTTTCCGCGAATTCGACTCAAGACCATTGCACACCGTCAAAATCCGATGTCACTTCAAAGTCAGCCTTTCACCGATTGGATTAAACCGCCGCTCCAAGATGCTTGGTTTTTGACTGGGCCAACCGCTTCGGGAAAAAGCCGTGTTGCGTTGGATTTAGCGGAGAGAATCGGTGCGGAAATCATCTCTGTCGACTCAATGGCTGTTTATCGGGGGATGGATATCGGCACGGCTAAGCCGACCTCCGATCAGCGAGAGAGAGTACCGCACCATTTGATTGATTTGGTCGACCCGACGGGTGAATACAGCGTTTCGCAATTTGTGGTCGATGCGCATTCCAAGGCTGACGAAATCCGGGCTCGTGGAAAGAAAGTACTTCTTGTTGGCGGCACGCCCCTCTACATCAAGACTCTTTTCTGCGGGATGTTTCTTGGCCCTCCGGCGGACTGGGAGTTCCGGGCTGCGGTGGAAGCGGACGTAGCAGAATTCGGTATGGACTCACTTCGCAAACGGCTGGAACAAGTCGATCCGCTTTCGGCATTCAAAATCCTCGATGGCGATTTGCGACGCATGACCAGAGCCTTGGAAGTTGCCAAGATTACGGGTCGGCCGCTGAGCCATTGGCAAAATCAATTCGAGCAAGTCCAGGGGCCAACGGGATGTAAGTGTTTCGCACTGGCATGGGACCGCGCTCAGTTGCATGGTCGCGTGAATCAACGCGTTGACGTGATGTTCCAACGCGGCTTACTGGATGAAGTCAAGGCGCTAATCGTGAAATTCGGGACGTTGGGGAGGACCGCAGCACAGGCCGTTGGCTACAAAGAGCCCATGGAATTCTTGAAGGGTGCCGTCAATCAGAAGGAGATGGTCGAGCAGGTCAAAGCCCATACACGACAGTTCGTTCGTCGACAGGAAATCTGGTTCCGTTCGATGCCGAGCATCGAACGCGTTCCCATCAGGAGTGAAGGTGACCTGGAAAATGCGGCTACGTTGATCAAAGGGGCTTTCTGAGTAGGCTAGAGCATCGGTCGTGTTTCGTTGGTAACCGTGAAGGCAAACGGCAACTCCACCGCAAATCGAATGGGGAATATTCGATTGCTTGAAAATATGGTGGCAACGCAATGCGATCTCCCAAAGAGACTCGTTACCATTCATTTCTAAGGCAAACTCAGTTTTTTTTGTTTTCTTGGAAGAACTTTACGATCAGAGCCGGAGCTTCTTTTGGAAATTTATGATCACTCGGGGAAATCAGTGTGATGACTGGCGGTCCTTTTTCAGAATGATAGATCGTACCGACCAAATCACCACTCTTGCCCCAAGGTTGGCCCTTCGAATCACAGCCATTGATTTTTCGAAGCGCCGTCATGGTTCTCTCTTGCCAACCGAACTTCACCAATGGATCACTCGTGCCCGCCACATGCAAAACGGGTTTGGGCTTCAGTGACTTTAGCTCTTGAGCGGCAACCGAGGCCGATGGCGCCACCGCCGCAAAAACATCGCCCCGTTGGCTCCACAATAAATAGGTAAAGCCGCCGCCGTTCGAATGACCGGTTGAGTAGATGCGACTCTCATCGACTTGATAGTCCGATTTTAGTTGCGACAGTACCATATCAAAGAACTTCAAGTCACGATCCTGTTCGGCACCGACACCATGTTGCCAGCCTGGCTTCTTGCCTTCCGGGTCCGTAAGCTTTCCTGCCGTATTGAGGCCTTGCAGATAGACCACGATCGCCTCCGGCCAGTGCTTATGATAGGCAAACGTCCGAGACGAATGCTGCATCGTGCCGCCATGCCCATGAAACGCAAACACCACGGGAGTCGGGCTCGTGGTTGCTAAGGTAGGCGCATAGACCAGCCCTTCTCGATCAACACCGTCAACTTCCCATTTCTTCTCAACTGGGACGGGGTCGACCGCAACCACCGTCGAGATTCCTAGCA
>JBBRJI010000025.1:0-17080 GCA_038219625.1 Pirellulales bacterium
CGAAGGCTTCCGGCAACCAGCCATGTACTTTCCGTCTGGAGGAAGCACCATTCGCGGCATTTCCAAACCTGGTGAGGTGGTTTGGTCGCGAATCTTCATCGCCGAGGGTCGGCTAAACATGGACTTAGGGCGGGCTACGGCTATCGAATTGCCGAGAGCCGAAACCGAACGCCGCTGGAATGCGACGACACCGCAGTGGCCAATCATGCATGCTGTTATTCATGGCGTCACAAGAGATCAAATGATGGCTAGGCATCAGGCCAACCATATCCAAGTCGTCTACGCTCACAGTACGGCTGAAGCCGACATCGCGATGCAAGCCAAAGCGATCGCCGCCGCCGAGCTCGGAATGGAAGTCTCAATTTGTTCAAGTACACTCTAGTACCTCGACTACGTCGGTTTTGTTGGCCAAAGGCCATACTCAGCGTAGCCAGGGGCAACGCCCCTGGAAATTCACACGAAACGATTCGCTTTGGCCAACGGCCATATTCAATGCATTCCCGTCCAGGATGAATATGGAGCTGTGGCAAATGTTTCTAGCGATTCACCACGCCCTTCGTACCTCAGGGATGTGCCACACGACGAGTGCTCCAGACACTTCACACGCCCTTCGTTCCTCAGAGCGTGCTACCCAATTGTCAGGTAGATTTCAAATTGCCCCTCGCCTTAGTGGGTATGGTCTTCCGGCTGCGTCTTTAAGACGCCTTCGACTTTTAAGATTAGCTCATTTGACTGGTCGGGGGATATTTCGGCATTAAGTCCAGAAGTTGAGTAGCTAGCGTAGCGTCGATCAACAACCCCGATCGTACTAGGCTTGTGGCCTGAAATCCCCTCGGCCATGACGAACTGCACGACGACGCAATCATGCATACCAGCTACCGCGCCGTCTCCGTCTTTATAGGTTGTGAGCGTGAAGCTTCCGTCGGATTGGATTTGACCGCGGGCCTGCACTTTATGCTCTCTTGATTTAAGCTCCACGGTACCAACATGAACTACTCCGCCGTTCGCGAATCGGACTTTGCCCGATACCGGGTAGGTCCGGAGTTGGTCCGAGCAACCAGTTAATACAAAACACATAGCGACGACGGATAACGTGACCATGTGGACCGCAGATGACTTATTCACTACGTGCAACCAAGTTTCCATCGTGTCGATTACATAGGTTACCGAGAGCTTCGGTATCAATTGATTTCGAAATCCCCCTAACGCTTCCGTCGGCTAACGCGAAGTGGCAAACACCCGGATGCCAACTTCCCCAGCTCACCAAGCTGTTCCCTTCGTCGCGGTTATTCTGGACGATAGGAACAGTGGGGCCACCGACCCGTGTCGAGTTGAAAACGTTGTCACCGTTGAAAATAAACGCGTCTTCAGGCGACTTGCCAAGTTTTCCCATGGGTACGTGCATTTCGCCGACAAGGATCGTATTGCTCAAGCCATCCGTGATATCCTTCATGCGGATCTTGTCAGTCCAATCCATTGGGACGCCGGAACTACATCTGCCGTGGCTAGAAATGATGACTCCACTTCCGTTGCCACCGTAGTAGAAATCTCCAGGCAAGCCGGATGACCCAGGCGAAAGATCGCCGTGGTTACCACCGTAATCGCCAACAGCTCCGCTGACAGATTGCGAACCAGTTGATGTCACGGGAATTCTGCACCCGCAAGGCAATGTAATCCAAGTGGTAGTTGTGCCGGCTATCAGCCCAGTTCCTATTGCGTCTGATGGGGAGCGTCGTGATGGGCAACAATAGTTGGATAAAGTAAACTCACGCACCTCACTTGCATGGTCTGCGTAGCTCTTCGAATAATCCCAGCGTGCTTCCGCAGCACGTTGCTCCATGAAAGGCATAATACGCACAAGCCAAGTTGTCTCATCGCCCCCACATGCCCGGTCGGGTGTTGCATCTGGCCGCGGTTGGTAGCGAGCCGGCGGAAAGGCTCGCATAGAGTCATGGAACATGGATGTGGCAAGACTAATTTGATGCAAGTTGTTTTGACACTGCATCGCCCTTGCCGATTCACGAGCCGATTGAACGGCAGGAAGCAGTAGGCCGACCAGCATTCCAATGATCGCAATTACTACCAACAATTCGACTAAAGTAAATCCTCGCCTGCGCGACCGACAAGAACTCGTTTTCATATGCCTACCTTCTAAGCCTCAGTTTCAAAATTTCCGCTACGCGCCTAGTGCTTCTTCCATCCTAAACTTGGTGGTAGCGGAACTCGCCAAGAGTTTCGGTGGTTAGGACGAATCCACTGGGATTTACCTCTTGAAGTCGCCGAAAGCCTACGCGGCTTCCGCTACGCGCCTGATAGGTAATTCTAGCCTGTGACTTGTCGCCAGACGAGCAATTAGGTCAAAAAAATGGAACCCACCCGAATTTCTCTGTGATTGAATGCCGAATCAGTGGAAAACGCGTGCGATTCGCTGTGCATTTGAGGAGATTTCCGAGCGCAGTTGATCAATTTCTCGTAGCTCTTGGTCTAGGTCGATTTCCGATTTGCTAGCTGTAATCCCTTTCGTTTGCTGGTTCGCTTGCGACGCATGTTCGATCGCGTGTTCCAGCAGTTCGAGTTTTTTCCTTAATAAATGGGCCTGCATCTGTTGGTATGGCCTTAAATCAAAATACCGAAGGGCATATCCGACCTCTAACTTGCGAGACCACTCTTCGAGTATCGGAATCCAGTGCAAAACTCGCTGGTAGTCGCGACTGATTGCACCCGACAATACCTCGGTCCTAGCAAGTCGCATCTCCTCTAGGACTTCCCCGGGGGGCGGATAATACGCATAGCACGCTATTACGCTAAAGGCGACTAAGCCGGCCAGGCAAGTTATCCCCACCGCCCGCGGCGAAACAGGACGATTCCAGCCACTTTGTTCAGTCGCTTTGGACGCCTCGATCTTTTCGGCTTGAAGTCGTTCTATCCACTGATGCAATCTAAATCTTACTAAGCATCCGAAAATCGCCAGCGATAGTAGCACGCCAACGCCGATTCGCTCGACCAAGCCTATGGACTCAGCGAGCTTGCTAACGACAATCGTCGCTGTAACGGCTTGGCCTGAGTGCAAAGGGTTCGTGTAAACATCGAACGCATGCGTATGTCCTGCCGGCTCGACTCCTGGTGGAATCAATGGTCGATCGACTGCGTACGCGAATCCAACAACAACAGTGAACAAAACACCGAACCAAATGAGCGTTGGTTTAACACCGTAACTCCTAGCGATCCACCAAAGGGTCCCCAAATTTACCCCCGTTCCTAGAAGCAACAAGCAAAAGGCTGCACCGGGCGAGTTGCCATGGGCGAACATCATCCCGAGTTGACTCATCGTCAACATCGGAGGAGCATAAATCGGAATTGCTACCACAGCCATTTTCAATGGGGCAAATGGATCAAGTTGCTCGACAGAGCTCTGCAGAGAACCATGCGGCAACAAAGATCCAAGAAGAAACAAACCGGACAAGGCTATGACAGTTAGCCCGCCAGTCGGTCCGCACAGTTCACGAGCCATATAGAAAAACGTCAATGCAATTCGCCGAAGTCCAATCACCTCTGGTTCTGCTGAAGTGTCAATCGGCTTCCAACTGGTCACTCGATCCCACACGATTCCCAACGCAGTCACTACTCCTAACGATGCTAGAGCGAAGCCGACAATCACATACGGCCTCGATAGCGTTAACCCGTACAGCAACGAAAGGGGGTTGAACAACGGGGCTGAGAGTGCGAATGCCGTAATGGCTCCCGGGCGAATACCCATCCGACGCATTTCACGCAAAATCGGGATGACACCTATCGAACAAACCGGCAGAAGCATACCGATCAACCAGGATTGCGGTAGGGATCGCAAGCCATTGCCGCCAAACAATCGAATGGTGCCGGCTGTTCCCAAATAGTAACGAAGCAACCCAGCAATAAACAGCCCAACGATCATCGTCGGTGCCGCAGAAGCCAGGCCCTGAACAAAGCGCATCAAACCGCCGGCAAGCATTACATCCATCATGAGATTCCCAAAATTATGGTTTAACTTCTTTTGCCGAGTTGGGGTTAGGCAATTTGGCGTGCGATTCACGAAGCAGAACGATAAATCGCTCTATATCATCACGGCAATCGTCGAGAGAAATATCCTTTGCACTGAGATGATGCCTAAGCGTTTCACTCAGCTCATAAATAGGCATCCATTCGAGTTCCGGCAGATCGGTATCGGCGGCCACCTCAGGTGCCCACACAATCAAGTCCGACAATTCTTCTCGCGTCGTTGCTAGCGATTCCTTGATTTCGATCAGGCCTAGTCTTTGTTGGATCTTCTGTGCCGCGTCTTCCATGTTCAGCGGCCAATGCGGCGGTAGGGCGTGATCCATTTCATGCAAGGACTCCTTTTCAGCTACACAGCCCCAACTGAACGCCACAGTTAGGACTAATATGGCGGCCCACCAACAGTTGTGAGGAAATGCTATTTTTGACATGGTTTGGGATTGGCTCATCGGTAACTTGGCGCTTTGACTTCCTTCAAGATTGACTCGATCACATTGGAGGCTGGTTGTCCGCGAGTAATCAAACGAACACCAACAACAGGATTGGCCACGGCTTGAATATCATCCGGTATAACGAAGGCACGATTCTGAAGCAAAGCCCAGGCGCGAGCGACTCGCTGCCAAATCAGCATGCCTCGGGGACTGAGCCCAAGCGTCACCGACTCATGCGTTCTTGTAGCTTCACAAAGCTCCACTAGATATTCCTGAACCGCGGGAGCGACTCGAATGTCCTGAACCTGACTCTGGAGTTCCTGCAACTTGTTTAGGCTCAGCAATTCGCCCCCCGCTGTTGTGTCATGGCGCTGCGATTCGACTTGATTGAGGATCGCAATTTGTGCTGCACGATCTGGGTAGCCAATTTCGAGCTTCATCGAGAATCGATCGAGTTGAGCCTCCGGTAATGGATAAGCCCCATGGCTTTCGATCGGATTCTGAGTAGCAATCACAAAGAAGACGGGAGATAGCAGTCGAGACTCGCCATCGATCGTTACCTGCCGCTCTGCCATCGCTTCGAACATAGCGCTCTGAGTTCGTGGAGTCGTTCGATTGATTTCGTCTGCCAAAAGAATATCGGAAAAGACAGGGCCAGGATGGAATTCGAACTCGCGTGTTTTCTGATTGAACATGTTGAATCCAGTTACATCCGTTGGCAGCAAGTCTGGCGTGCACTGAATCCGAGCAAACTTGGCGCCAAAGCAACGTGCGATGGCTTTCGCTAGCGTTGTTTTCCCTAGACCAGGCAAGTCATCTAGCAACAAGTGACCACCAGCAAGTAAGCATGCGATGACTAGTTCCATGCGATCTGCCTTGCCGAGCAAAACCTGGTTGAGACGAGACCGAAGCAAATCGATCGAGTGCTTGCAGTTGGAGGAGATTAAAATTGGTTCTTTGACTGCACTCATGCCAACTGTCTTTCTGTCATTTGTCTATTTCCTCGCCGTAAGGTTCTTGTTGTTAGGCCTTGCCATACTTGAGCAATCGCCGCCTGATCACATTTCGATAGACGACTCACTCCACCAAACCACATTCGATCAGCCGATTCCAAGTAAAGGTGCACCTGCTGCCCAAGATCACTCGGCAAGTCCGTTCGAAATCGATTGAGGTGCTCTCGCAGCACCGTCCCCTTAGTCCTTGGAACGCCGGCCAGTTGGCATCGAACATCGAGCAACCAAGTTAACCATGTGATGCGTAAACGATCGTTCAATAAAAACAAGGCTGGGAAAGCAACCCAGCTAACCCATTCAATCAGCAATCCTCTTAGCAAGTAGATGCACAGAGTTGTTGCTGAAACTGTCAACGTCCACATTGCAATTGCCAACCGATGCTGCTTCATTCGATACCAGATGCTTGCCGTATACTGCGGTGCAAGGTAGCCGGGAGAGGGCTCAAGAGGAATCCAATAACCGTGTCCAACATCGATTTCTAGCCAGGCATGTGCGTCACTCGGCAAAATTGAAATTTCCCCTTCACGAGCGACATAGTGTTTGGGGTTCGCATAGAAGCCAGCGACGAATCGAGTACGATAACCGAGATGATCCAACATTAAAGCGGCTGCCGTAGCAAATAGGTAGTCGGGTCCACGACGATGCAGGAGGAACTGGTTCAATGCCCAAGACTCCGAATCTCCCATCGGATCAGATAGAGCAAATTCTCTAACGCGATCCAGCACAAATTGGGTTCGCAAGCCGGATATGATGGATTGCACTTGCTGCCAACCTCGCGGCAGATTACCTGCATAGTCATGGGCCAAGCGGTTTAGTTCGAGTCGGCAATCGTCTGTTAGCTCCTTGTGGGATTTTCCTGGTGAGCAGTTTCGCACCAAGTCCTCAAGTCTCTCCAGATCGATACGACTATTAATCATCCTAACAACGGTGTAGTCTGGGACATGTTCACGATCAGGCATCTGCAGGCACTCATCCAACGAGATCGCAAAGAAATCTTGTCGATCGATCTGGTCAATGCACCACAGTTGTACGCCTTGACGCGTAGGGATAGTTGGCGAGCGATAACGCGTAAACTTGATAGCCTCTGGCAGCGAGTCGACGAACGGACTTATGGAGTTCTGCACGGATGTCCCGCTTGGACCAAACCAACTCTGCTGATCAATGATCGTGCATTCGATCGCACGTGTCGAGGCTTGAGGGCTCACTTGCGAGTTTGACCAAATCGCACCGTCAAAATGCGAGAATCGTTGTGCAGCTAAGTGCGTGCCAATCTCACCCTGCCAAAACATTAAAGATTCGGACACCAAGTCATCCACCGGCTTGTGTTCGTCTGGCAACTCGCGTTCGATACTGAACTCAGTGCTACTTGCTGCTCGATTGGCCTCGGTAAAACTTCCATCTTCGTTCTTAAGATTTTTAGGCGACAATGCTTGGGCGCGTTCTATACGTTCCAGCTTTTTCTTTGGCTCGCCAAACTCGTCACTAAAGACATCGAAAAGGCTGGGCTGCTCTGAGTCAAGGAACACATCCGTCTCAACTGCGCCGAACGACGTCGCGTGCTTTTTAGCTGCGATGAGTGCATCGCCGTTTCCGACCCCACGCCGTGCAGCAAAGTCTTTGCCAGTGGTGCCGCCACTGGTCGGCATCAACTCCGCTTGCAGTTTCATTACAACAGGAATACGGCCAGCAACAAAAGACGCTCCGACTAGGAAAACAGCACACCCGAACAAAGTGAAAACGATGCGTTGAAACCGAGCGGGCTGAACTCCAACCGCTGCCGCTGTCTCGACTTGAGCCCAATAGTTGTTGACCAACCACCACAGACACAGAATGCCCCACACGAGTGCAAACCACAGTGCGATTGACGAATCTGAGATGAATGTCGCGAACAGCGTTAGAAACCCACTGCAGACGACGGACAGACTTAGAGATCGAAATTGGAATGATAACAACGCAATTGCTAAACTGCCCCATCCCAAACTTGTCAGCATTACGATTTCCAGCCCGTTGCCATTGCCGAATTGTTTCGCAAGTGGATTGGTAATCCATGGCATGGCAACGGATGCGGTTACATAGAGAACACTCCACGAACTCGATGTCACACCTTGAAAGGCCTCTGCGTCTTTTGCCAATCGTTTCGAAATTGCTCGTCTTGCTGTCCGGCTTGCTAAAAGCAAGAAAAACATGCTGCTGATGGTTTCAATAGCAAGTACCACCAAGCTGTCATGGTTGAGTCGCCGATGCGATAGCAAGAGGATCGCGACGATCGCCATGCCAATCGTTCCTATTCGCCGACGTTCGAGCTCTTTCGCATCTCGCACGATCGAATCAATTGCCCGCCGGCGCACGAGTTTTTCGGCCCTGGGAGCAACCTCGACATTGTCTGGTGAGCCGACGGCGCTAGCCGCGGGTAAGGCCGGCGAAGGGGGCTGACGCAATAAATCAGACATGGACTGTCTCCGAAAGCCAATGGTTGAGTTGGCCAGTAATGTCGTCATCAAGATCGATGAGGCGAGAAGTGTTCCGCCGCTGTCGTAATCCACTGGAATGCATTCCGATCTCTAAGTTCACGTAGGCTGAAGGCTCGGTGGATGCGCTCTGGCTCGGCCGCGAAATCGCTATCCAACAAACGCCGTTGCGCTTCTGAGATTCAATTCCAGCACGGTCTTGATCTTGCGCAGTTACTGGTCCGTCCAACGGTATTTCTGCCAATTGCTGCAATGCCGGCTTTCTGCCCGATGCACTATCGGCCACTGCATACAGCTTTCCGTCGATGATCAAACGATAAGGCAAATGTCGCGCGGAGAGTAACTCGACAAGGCTCGCAGCAATGCGTACTCGCCATGCCAAATTCTCTCGGCTCTCAATGTTCGTGCCTTGGCAACGGGCTGTTGACAGGTGAAGTTCGATGGCCTGGTTTTGAGGACCGCCCCGCTCGCAGACAACAAACTGATCATGCCTTGCGGACTGCGCCCAGTGGATATTCTTGAGTGAGTCGCCTCGGCGAAAATCGCGAACCCCCAAGAAGTCTCCATGGGTCGAGGCTCGGATTCCGACCCCAAGATCAGCGAGTTGGTTACCCGTAAACTCAAGTTCCTCTGAAATCGGAATCAATAGTGGGAGCACTGTAACGGGACTCAAATCCCGAATCTCACGTCTCGCGGTCCATATTCCGAAAGGAAAGGCACAAGTGATCTTGGGAGTCTGCTTTGGATATCGACCTCGGAACTCTGCTGAAATCGGTAATCGATAGGTTGCTGTCGCGAAAGCCGGAATGCGCTCTAAAGCGGCTTCCGGAATGTCTGGTAGCCTTTGTGTTTCAACTTTCGTAGACGATGCGGTCAGATATCCTTCGACCATTAAACCCAAGATGGGAAGTGGCAAATAATTTCGAACACTCAGTTGCAAATAGGAGGTTTCTCGCTCGTGCATTTCACCGCAAGCCGGATGAAGCCTGCAACTTACACAACGTGTGGCCAGCCAGGGAAATCCCATCCCGAATACGAGAACGGCCGACAGTCCAGCCGCGAGTGTCCAGCCAAGCGGACTTAGAAACGCTCCCACAAGCACGCTTGCCACTGCAGCTAAAGCAAACCAACCAATTGGTTCCTTGAGCCAATAAACGAAACGATTCGCCCAGGGACAAAAGTCGGTTGTCAACAATCGCGACAATCGGCTATGTGCCTCGGGCACTAGACGGACAATCGCCATGATAAGTGCACTTTCGATGTGAGGAACTCTATGCAAGTTTCGATAGGTTGGCAGTGCGTGCAAGCACCGTGGCTAGCGCCGCAAATTCACCCTCTCTCCGGGAGGGTCGGCCGCAGGCCGGGGAGGGTGAGCTGATTTGTGCAAATGCTAATCGCACTTTACCCTCCCCTCGCTTCGCTCGACCCTCCCAGAGGGAGGGTGACCAAACACGAGCATCACAAACAACGAGCTTATTAGACGCTTGGTGGTCCTCGGACAGAGAGTCCGTAAAGAAATTCGGCAACGGTCGGGTTGCTGCCCTGGTCAACGCTCAATCGCTGCGTTGGCAGCGGCTTCCAGTCGATCACCTGTATGAAAGTAATTACCGCATTGCGGGTTACAAAGAAGTTTTGGCAAATGCTACAGTGGTCGGAATCATGCTCATCGGCGGGCGATGGCTGCTGCGATTCGTCGCTCGATTCTTGCGAACGGTCACACTGTTGATGGTGACAACTGCAAACCTTGACCTCAGCTTGACTCTCCGACGCTTGCCGATGCTGCGTTGATCCGGCACACCCTACGTGTACCAAGCCAGCAATATTGCAAAATAGCAACGATGCCAGCACTAGGTAAGTCGTAAAAATCCGCAACGAGAGCAAGGGTCGGTTTCCAGCGTTGAAATCAATAAGAGAAGAGACAGCGTAAAATTGACATCAAGATAACTCAACGGTCCGACCAAGGATGTTTTGATTCTCGTTGGGTACTACGAAAAGTCAAGCACTACGGTTCACTGACCGCTTTTTGCGAGATCGGAAATTTCTTTTGTCGACTTGACGAACCGACATCGACAAGTCATCGTAGAAACTGCAATGATCTTTGGTCGGACCATTTTGCAACCGTTCCCATTAACTTTCTGAATCGAATGTCGTCGATGACTTCGCTGTTCCGGCCACTTCTATCGAGCTTGCTATGCTGCGTAATTGCCTTTGGGCAGTTGCCTGCGTTGTTGCACGTGGCTTCTTGCCACGGCCATGCTCACTGCCAACGTGTGGGCGTGGAGAAGGATTGTCCACAAGTTTGTTCGCACGGTTGCCACCAACACCAGAACGATATCTTGGTTCGAGGTGAGAAGAGTCATGCGGTCCAAAATGAGGAATCGCCAGCGGTTCCTTTGCATAATTCGGAACATTGCGCTATCTGCCATTCTTTGGCAAATCCAGTGGGTTTGGTCTGGAATTTCGAGTTGCCGATTGTGCAGGAGTGCCTGTGCGAAATCGCATCTATTTGTGCCGACCGTCTTCCGGTCGAAGCCTCTATTACGATCCCGCAGCCACGCGGACCTCCGGTCCTAGTATAAGCCATTCAGTTCGCGTTGGTGAATCGGATAGGAATATAGCCTCTCTGGTCTGCGTAACGAGAATTCGGAATTGCATTCTCTGATACCCACCCCGGACTTCATCAACCATACGTCCCGCCGTGCGCGGTGCAGTTGGTCAAAGGTCCGACCATACCCGATCGGCTGTGCCCGCGCGGTGGGGCTCCTTAATCAAGTTTCCAACCACGCCGCGTTACGTCACCCTCCCTTTGGGAGGGTCTCGCGAAGCGAGGGGAGGGTAAGGTGCGAGAAGCAGTTGTGTAAATCAGTTCACCCTCCCCGGCCGTTGGCCGACCCTCTCGGTGGGAGGGTTGCAGTGGAAGGGGCATTCGACAAAACAACGTGTGCGGATTGTTCGTCGCCGCCGCATACGCCTGCATTGGTCATGCGGAACCTTTGGTCAGGCGGCAAAACTGTTTTTTAGTAACTCGTTTTCTAAAGGAAAACAAACATGCGTAATTTTTTAGCAACAAGAAGGGCCAAGGACTGGTCGAGTACGGTTTGATCATCGCCGGCGTAGCACTAATTTGTGCCGCTGCAGTATCGGTGTTCGGTCACAAGACCAGCGATTTGATCGCGGCTGTGGCAACTATATTGCCAGGTGCGCATGAAGATGACAATGCGCCGATCGTTAGTGGGAAATTGATCGAAACGGCGCCTAATGCGGCCGGAGCGATTGCACTCGACGCCGCTACGATTCTGACAAACTCTGACGGAACTGTTCAGCGACTTGGGCGGAACGCCCGCATTCGTCCATGCAAGTCGTTCTCGAGCCTGTGGGCGATCCGACTCAAGTGACCAGCGAATGCGTCGAGCAATTGTTGGCCACATGTTATCAACAACCAAATTACCTGGATCGTTATTACAGCCTGAATCCGCAGGGGCTGTTGGGGTCGAAGCGGGTGCTGGTGGTCGTAAATGATGAGATCATGGACCACCTCGATCCAGATTGGGCGGACACGATCGAAGAGACGGCCACGCTTGTGGGAAAAGGTTGCGTAACCTAGTCACCACAACTGACCCGTTCACCGACCGGCGCGGCAAGGGAACGCGAATCAAGAGCCCATAGTCGCCTTAAGGAGTTTTCCCGCACCATGACGAACGACGTCGTCGGTCGGCAAACCAGTCTCAGCCTCCGTCTTCGCAATCTCATAACGAACCTCCGAGTCCGTCAAACCATGTGTATTGAGGGCAATGCAAACGACCTTGGTTGGCGCAAATGTACCGCCAGCATGAGCAACCGTTTCATACATGTGGATCACATCGCATAGTGCAGGAATCCTCGCCCATTCTGTGAATCGAATATGCGTACGATTCGACTTGTGCACTAACACCATATGGGTCGCTTGAGAACCCCGTAGCAATGGTAATGTTGCGGTCGATGCTGGATTCAAGAACGATCCTTGCCCCTCCACCCATACGATATCCACGCTGTCAGCGCATGCAATAACCTCTTGCTGTACAGCCCCGCCGGCGAAGTCTATTCGGACTGCATCCAATGGGATACCGTCCCCTGCTAGCATGATGCCAGTTTGTCCGGTTGCCATGAATTTAGAGCGAATGCCAGCAGCCGTAGCTGCCCGATCGAACTCGACTGCCGCGGACATCTTGCCGATCGACATGTCGGTGCCAACGAAGAGCACTCGCTTACACGGAAGCAGTCTGGCAGCTCCGTTAGCAACGCTCAGATTGGGCGGTTCCTGCCGAATATCCCAAACCCACTGTCCTTCCTTTAAGAGTGAAATGACACGTGGGTCTTCATTCAGTTTGACATGCAGACCGTTGAGAACGTTCAGGCCTCCACGCACAGCATCTTCGATATCAATGAACCATTCTTCAGGCAAAACTCCACCTCCCGGAGCAATTCCTATTGCCAACGTCTGCGGTTGGTATTGCAAAGCCTCAGCGGTACTCCTCACGATGGGAATATCCTTTGTCAGCGGAATCCCAGTGAGATCACGCAGTGATCCCCCTGCGTGCTTCTGATCGATGACGGCAACCACTCTTTCAGGAGCGAATCGAAGTAGCACCAATCCCGTCTTGCCACGATCCGAAGTGAGTCCATCGTGCATGAGCAATACAAGCTTATCGTCAGCACGATAGAGCGGATGTTTAGGCATAACGTACTCCAATTCCTGGCAAGTCTTGATTAACCAAATAGCCGTTCTCCAATTTCAACCCTACGGTCGGGTCATTGCTCAGATTTAGGTGGCTATCGAGATCGATGTAGTCGATCAACGATGCAATTTGATGAGCAGCACCGTTTCCAAGTGCAGTGTTTCCATAGCAACCCACCATCGTCTTCAACCCAAACGCGTTGGCCGTTGCAATCATTCGAAGCGCTTCCGATAAACCGCCGCACTTCGTGATCTTAATATTGACTCCGTTCACAGCGTGCCCTAACCGAACGATATCCGCACACGATCGACAACTCTCATCGATGAAGATGGGTAGTTCGCTCCGCTCATGCAGTTGATTCAAAAGGTGGTCGTCCGCAACGGACATCGGTTGTTCCAAATGCACAACGTTTCGAGACGCCAACCAAGTCGACATTTCGATGGCTTGCGACAGACTCCAACCACCATTTGCATCCACACCGAGATAGGCATCTTTGGGAGCGATGTCCCGTATCGCCTCGAGCATCGTTTTGTCCGCTTCGACACCATCGGGCGATCCCATTTTGATCTTAATGGCGAGGATCGTTCCGAGCTCCAACCATTTGCGGAGTCGTTCTTGTGCACCAACAGGGCTGTTGATTCCGATCGTTACCGAGATTGGGCCACGCGGTTTCGGCTCCAAGCCCAGAAGTTTCCAAACAGGCAGGTTGGTCGCCTTGCCTGCCCAATCATAGAGAGCCATATCGACTGCAGCTCGTGTAGAAGACCCAATCGCGGACGCAATCAGAGTCGATTCAATTTGATATCTTTGGGTTGGGTGATGGCCCACCAGCAACGGTACACATCGCTCAAGGTCTTGTAAAATACGTTTCTCATTCTCCCCATGCTCTGGGATCTCAAACTCCGCTGCCTCGCCGATCCCGACAATTCCGTCTGCTTCGACCTCGACAATCGTGCTACTCGAGCCGGAAGAACTACCGCGACTGATGGCCAATGCAACTTTTTTGGAAAGTTGAAAAGTTCGAAAACGGAGGGTGGCCATCGTGTTGCGCTACAGGTTGAGAAACGAGCTGACTGGAAATGGAAGTAAGATATCGAAGACGGACGTTTTCGTACATCCTTAACCAAGGCGACAGACGAACCATCGCTAGCCCATCCGTTCGAGGCTTTTCCCCGACGAATGCATTTTGGCGTACTACAATTGGGCGTCCCAACTCCCGTTCCCCTCGGCTTCGCAGACCTCGTAGACAGAAGGCATGAGAGTCTTACGATTTGGAGCTGCGAACCCCAAGGTTGATGCTGTTGCCTGCAAGTTGTGCAAACGCCTTTTGAGTGCTCCCAAGAAGCTGTTTCAAGTCACCTTGCGAGTCCAACGAAAAGACCATTCTGTCACCAGATGCATGGACGACAATTCCTGCATCAGGCAGCCGAAGCGTGAACTCGGTGCACTCCGGATCGTAGTTTAAATGCGCGGCCAAAGCATCAATTTCCTCAATGTCATCGATCTTCGACTCCAAATCAAGGTTCGCTTCCAATTCGAAGACAATTCGTTTGCAGTACTTCGTAAAAATCGCCAAGAAATTCGGGTCATCGATCACCGTTGCGTTGCGAAACGACCGAACCTCGGTCGTCAGCAAATACTTCTCGGCATCGTCTGGGTCTTGACATAGCGATATGTTGACATCGAAATCTGGCCCTTTGATCGAAGCCGTGGATGCAATGTTGGTGAAGCTAAGGTCCTTGCGTTTGTATCGAAAGAATTCACGAAGCTGTTCGAAGATCTCCGTTGCGTGAGCTGTGACCTCACTTGCTCCACTCTTCTCCACAAAATCTCGTTCCCAATCATTGTGAGTGGCCAGCGGCGTTTTCGGTTTTGTGAATCCGCGGAGTTCGCGAACGCGCCCCCGGATCTCACCTGTCAAGCAAGAGTCTTTGATTGGGTTCGCCGATCCTCCCATTGCCAGTTGCCGTTTTTGCATGCGTTCGGCCAGATCGACAATAACCAATTCCTTGGTCTTGCTTCCAAACAGGACGGGCGTTTGCTTTACGGCACCGGCTACCGTAACGCGGAGTATGCGAGGGACTTCGGCCAGCAAGTAGACCTGTAGGGAAGTTGTCGTGACTCGGTTGTCTTTGCCGATGGCTTCCTTGGCGGAACCGTCGATAGCTTGAATCAAGCAGTGGGTCCAAATGCCATGATCGAGAGTTCCACTGGCATGCGAAACCTCGTTCGGTTTACAAGAAGTGAATGCAAAACGGGAAGCGGATTCTTTGCAGAAAACCCGAAGCTCCTCGCCAGGAAAATCGCTCTCCAAAACTGGCAGCGCGGGCGCGTCGGATTGCGTTGAAATGGAGCGGTCGCCTAGGCCGTGGCAAACATCCAAAAACAGCAAAACCTGACCGCATTTGGCCTGACGAATCCCGTTCAGAATCTGGCTAAGCGGAGTGCAGGACTTTTCTGGATGGTCCGCTTGCGTATCCGATGCCGTAAGGAAGCTGACGCCTTGGATCGATGCTCCATGCCCTGCGTAAAAGAGCACCAACCGATCTTCAGGGCCTAATCGCACTAAAAAATCGCTGAGACAAGATTGCAAGTCAGTGTGAGTCGCCTGATCGCTTTTGAGGGTGACACAGTCGGCGGCCTCGACGCCCAACTCTTGCCAGGCTTCGACAAAGCTTTGAGCGTCTTGTTCCGCATAGACTACGCTTTGGAAGGATGGGTCTTGATAATCCTCGACGGCAACAGCAAAGATAAAGGTTCTCGGTCTCATGCGAATGAGTCTATCAAAGTCAACACCAATCGTGTAGATGGTGTTCGATTGCTCCTCGGCTGTGAATTTATTATTGTCGCCTTTTGCTCCGCAAAAGTGCGCCTCGTCGGCTAACGCCACAAGTAAAGTTTCTCGTTCCCGGGCTCTGCCTGGGAACGCACTGCTCCCGAGGCTCTGCCTCGCTTCGCAATGCAAGCGAAACACGTATGTTTGACGATTCGGCAGGCAGAGCCTGCAAGTCAGTGGGTTCCAAGGCAGAGCCCTGGACCCAGTCGGTGGCGAGAAGTGTCTGAATTCTGACCAATTCGGCTATTGTACGTTATAATCCGCGGCACTCCTTTCGTTCTAGAACTCTTCCAGCAGACTGCCGCACCATGATCGACATTGCTTACCAACAAGAACCGAATCTTTCGCCGGTCGAGTTCATTGACTGTTTGGTGCGATCGACATTGGCCGAACGTCGCCCAGTGGACAATCGGCAAACCATTGAAGGTATGCTAAAAAACGCGGATGTGGTTTTCACGGCCAGGACGAGCGCAGGCATGCTGGTGGGCGTTTCGAGGGCGATTACCGATTTCCACTATTGCACTTACCTTTCCGATCTAGCGGTGGACCAAGCATTTCAAGGTCAAGGCATCGGTCGGGAGTTGATTGAGCGAACGCATGAAGCGGCGGGGCACGGAACGATGCTGGTGCTGCTTTCGGCACCGGCGGCGGAATCTTACTATCCGCATATTGGGATGACGGCCCACCGCAGCGCCTGGACCTTGCCACGGAGTTGAATCGTTGCCGCGCCAACCGTCGGCATATTGCGTAGGGCCAGACTATCCATTAGAAATAGCCCGCATTCGCAGCTGAAGCTCGCGAGAATTCAGAACTGCAATGAATTCTCAGGAATTTAGCTACGATAGGTAGTTACCTCTCCTCGCCTACGGTTCCTCTGCAAGTAATCCTGTTTTTGCTCAGGCTGTCCAAAGTTGGATTATGCTGGACATCTGAAACTGGTTGGTCAAATTCTCATTGGATGGAGTGAATAGTGCACGTAGGTAACCCGCAAGTCTCGAAACTCAATCCGGATACGCTACCGACCCTTTTCGGGCATCCAACGGGCCTTTACACCCTGTTTTTTGCCGAGATGTGGGAACGGTTTTCCTATTACGGAATGCGTGCGTTGTTGCTGCTCTACATGTTGAAGGGGTTCTTGGGATATGGCGACAAGGACGCGAACGCGGTTTATGGCGCTTACACAGCATTGATCTATATGACGCCATTCTTTGGTGGCATGATCGCGGATCGAATGCTCGGTAAACGGACGGCGGTAGTCATCGGTGGGCTGCTCATGGCGGCCGGCCATTTGCTCATGATGGTCCAAACAGAACTTTGGTTTTTTTGTGCGCTCGGTTTGTTGATTGCGGGCAACGGATTTTTCAAACCCAATATTTCGTCCATGGTGGGGGAACTGTATGCGGAACAAAGCACGAAGCGAGATAGCGGCTTCACGATTTTTTACATCGGTGTTAACCTAGGTGGTGCGATTTCGCCCCTCCTTTGTGGATACATTGGCGAAACCTATGGTTGGCATCTAGGGTTCGGGCTTGCGACCATCGGAATGCTGATTGGCCTTGCCGTTTTCGTCGCACCGAATCTGCTC
>JBBRJI010000026.1:0-17051 GCA_038219625.1 Pirellulales bacterium
ACCCTCCGATTGACCAGAAGGTGTTGCTTGGGCAGATTCAATTTTAATTATCAGGAGATCAGATGATCCACGGACCATCAAACCTACTTAGGAGGCATAATCACCGAATCGATGATGTGAATAACACCATTCGAAGCATCGACGTCGGTTGCAATGATCATGGCATCATTAACAAAAGCACCCTTTTCATTGGCTTTGATCGCAACAGTGGCACCTTGAACTGTCTTGGCAGACTTTGCAGCCACAGCGGCTTCTGAGTAGACACGACCCGGTACAACGTGGTAGGTCAAGATAGCAGCCAGCTTGGCTTTGTTTTCTGGCTTCAAAAGATCAGCTAAAGCTGCCGCTGGAATCTTTGCGAAGGCTTCGTCTGTTGGAGCGAAAACGGTGAAAGGACCAGGACCACTCAGTGTTTCTACCAAACCGGCTGCTTTGACCGCTGCGAGCAAGGTCTTGAACTTGCCAGCTTTGTCGGCAACGGCAGGAATGCTATCCGAAGCGGGTAAAATCACAGAGTCGATAACGTGGATGACACCATTGGAGCACGCGATGTCCGTGGTTACGACCTTCGCACCATCAATGCTCACTGTCTTGCCGTCGACTTTGACGTCAACGCGTTGACCGTTCAACGTGACAGCTCCCTTAACCTTGACAACGTCACCAGCCATGACTTTGCCACTTACAACGTGATACTTCAGAATGGCTGCAAGCTTTGCCTTGTTTTCTGGCTTTAGAAGGCCTTCCACAGTACCCGCTGGCAGTTTGGCGAAAGCTTCGTCAGTAGGAGCAAAAACGGTGAAAGGACCAGGACCCTTCAGAGCACCGACTAGATCAGCGGCGCCCAAGGCAGCAGCTAACGTTTTGAACGAGCCAGCACCGACTGCAGTGTCAACAATATCTTTGTCGGCTGCGAACGCGGCTGAACTGAAACTTGAGATGGCTGCAAGAGCCAAAGTGAAAAACTTTGATTTCATCGTAATTTGAATCCGTGGGGAGCATGGGTTGATTCCTTGAGTCAAACTCAAGGCTAAACATATCGACGGTCGCGACTCGTTGCCGAACTATACGGGTTAGTCAACCGAATAGATTCAAATTTCTAGAATTATATCGGGGTACAGTTGGCGGGGCACGGTGAAGACTACCAGCACGCATTCGTCGGACCATTATTTCTTGCCTTGTGGGACTTGACCACCCCTTACACTGAACGGTACGGGCATTAAGTTGATTGTTTCTGGATCCCTTTTACCTATTTAACCGCTGCAATTTCCATGAGCGATTCCTGCACAAGTATCAAAGCTGTCATCGTAGGCGCGAGCGGCGGCATCGGCCAATCTGTTTGCAAATTGCTTGCGAGTTCTGGAGGAGAAGCGTTCTTGATAGGCCGTTCAGCGGATAAGTTGAAAGAGCTGTCTCAGGCCTATGGATGGGGATTTGCGGTTGCGGACGGTACAGACTGGACGCAACTGGATCGAGTCGTATCGAGCGCAGAAGGACTGCTGGATGGAATCAACGCTGCGATCAATCTAGCGGGTTCCGTGTTGCTCAAACCGATGCATTTGACGAGCCGTGCCGAATGGGACGCAACCATCGGAGCGAATTTAACGTCGGCGGCCGGTCTGCTGAAATCCTGTGTGCCCCGCATGGCTCCGACCGGCGGGTCAATTGTCTTGATGAGCTCCGCTGCAGCCTCCATAGGATTATCGAATCACGAAGCCATTGCGGCCTGCAAAGCGGGCATCGAAGGAATGGTTCGATCGGCAGCAATGACTTACGCCGCCAAGCAGATTCGAGTCAACGCAATAGCGCCTGGATTGGTGAAAACACCTCTCACCGAGCGGGTCTGGGGACATCCGAGATCGGCTGAAATCTCGCTCGCCATGCACCCGCTGGGTCGCTTTGGTGAGCCGGACGACATAGCCCGAGCGATCCTGTGGCTTGCCTCGCCGGAACAATCATGGGTCACGGGCCAAACCATCGGCGTGGACGGCGGACTCGGAAAACTAAAGAGCGCGTCTATCCCCCGAGCCAAAAGCGAAGGTTGACCGCTAGGCTAGGCCACCGTGTGGCACGCCCAACGCGATTAGCGATGGGCGTGGGAAGTGTGGCAAATGACTCTAGCGATTCACCACGCCCTTCGTACCTCAGAGAGGCTGTGATTTTTTGAATCCGAAGAAAGTACCCATCACACTCCGTGTGATGTTGCCTCAGAAATCACAGGTTTTTGACCGCGGAAATCACACGGAGTGTGATTGGTACTATAAAATCACAGCCTCAGAGCGTGCCACCCAATTTATAGGTAGATTTCAAACTGCCCCACGCCTAAAAAAGAGTTAAACGATTGGCGTCAACTTGGATGTTATTACGATTGCCAAAAAGCTTAGCGGAATCGTGACGATGCCTGGCTGGTTTAAGGACACCCATGCGTACTTTTTATCGATCAAATAAATGTTGGTGAACATGTCTGGCGTAACAAACACCCACACGAGCGATGAGATTAAGCCGACCAAAACGCCCGCAATAATCCCTTGCTTGGTCGTCCCCTTCCAAAACAAAAGCATCAACAAAGCAGGTAGATTGGCGGAGGCAGCAATGGCAAAAGCCCAGCCTACCAAATACGAGACATTCATCCCTTCAAATCTAAGACCTAGCGCAATTGCCAGAACACCAATTACGATGGAGGCCCCCTTCGCGACTCGAATGGTCTGCTGATCGGAAAGTTTCCAACCAAAGAAACCGCTGACAATATCATGTGCCACGCTGCCACCGGCTGCAATGATTAACCCGCTCACGGTTCCAAGCACCGTCGTAAATGCTATGGCCGAAACGGCAGCGAATAGCAGGTTGCTGAAACTCTTCGCCAGCAGCGGTGCGGCCATGTTGCTATCGGTCGGATCCAACTTGCCACTGACCATCGCTCCTAAGCCGATATATAAGGTCAAAATATAAAAGAATCCTATCGAGGCAATACCGACGATCGTGCTTTTCCTGGCCGAAGCTTGATCCTTTACTGTGTAATAACGAATCAGAATGTGAGGCAAAGACGCGGTACCCGCGAACAACGCTAACATCAGCGAGACGAAGTCGATCTTGGCTATCCAATTGTCTGATCGGATCCCTTTGAAAGCAGGTAGATTTCCCGGCGATAACATGTCTTTTCCGTCGACGATCTTTGGCACAATCGTGACTTTGCCTTTTTCTCCTTTCACCGAGGTAGTAACCTCGATTTTGGATTGCGAGATCATACTGATAAATGAGATCGGCCCCAGCGGGCCAGTGCTTGTCTTTCCATCGGGCAACTCAGCCAATTTACCGACCGATGCGACATTGGTCTCGCCTGGACCAAATCCAATGGGAATATCGTTAACGTATCGCTTGCCATCCCTCGTCTCAATCACTTGCGTTTTGCCTAGTTCGTCCGCCGGGGTTGTATTCAAGCCTCGATAGAGGATCAGCACCGTTAGCAAAAACGAAAAGATGACAAGCAGTCCACCCTTGAGAAATTGCACATAAGTTGTACTCACCATGCCTGCCGTGACGACGATGAACACAACGACAGCACCTACGATCACCACTCCATGCCAATATTGAAGGCCCAACAGAGGCTTTACTAGTGCTCCAGCACCGACCATTTGCGGAATCAAATAAAACAAGCTTACGACCATCGTGCTAAGCCCAGCGGCCGCCTTTATTCCACGCGATTGGAACTTGCTATCGAGAGCGTCGGCAAACGTGTATCGACCAAGTCGCTTCAACGGTTCGGCGATGACCAACAGGGCCACAATCCAACCTGCCAAGTAACCGACGGAGTACAAAAAGCCATCGAATCCATAAAACCCAATCATCCCACAAATACCAAGAAACGAAGCCGCAGAAAGATAATCTCCCGCGAAGGCAATTCCGTTGACAAACCACGGAATAGAGCCGCCTGCCGCAAAGTAACCTTGGCTCGATCTGGCTTTCGCCCCTAAATAAAAACTAAATGCCAAGACGCCAAGAACCAGAACGGAAAAAACGGCAATTGCCAACGGGTTCGCTTCGTAAATCATTAGGAACGCTGCAGTGTCGTGTTCGAGAAAACCGGGTTCGATCTTTTGGGGACTAAGTTCGTTTGCATATCGTAGCTGAAAAGGTATTCATGTGTGCATCGTGGGCGGTAGCGGTAGAGCTCTGTGCGTTTCAAAGCCTGTGATTGAGCGTGTAGTATGCTTCACTATGCAAGAGCGATTCGCCCGACTTAGCACGCAAACCCTTGGCATGCAACTCGTGAACATGCCCAATCTGAAGCCCATCAACGGTAAGTTCAACACTCAAACCATCCGCTCCAACCTTTGCGGACTGAATCGTTGGTTTGGTCGAATCGACTTCCGGGCTTCCGTACTGTTCCCGATAGATGTAGGTGTAGGTCTCCATTTCGTAATTTTTCAAATCGCTCGCGGTCTTCTCATCGATCGGCTTCGTAAAAGTAAGAACAAATCCGTTCGGACGAAGTCGCATGGTTTTGATCTCGAATGGCATTTCACCGGTCCAGTCCAATCGCTCGATCGCAAAATTGCGGGTTCCACGTGAGCCCCAGCCTCTGCTCGTCCCACCAACAAACAGCCCACCCTTTGGCCCCATCTCCACACCAACCACGCCCGATTGAAATCCCGCCCGAAATGGGAAACATGCACCTTGATATTGACCGGCCACTATTTCAAGATCGACTCGCATGACGGTGCTATGCGTCTGTTCGCCAATAAACAACTGATTCTCAAACGGACCAAACTTGCCACCGGTTGTATCGCATGCGATGCCACTAGCCGATTGCCCCATCTTGCCATACGGAAAAAGAACTGCAGTGGGTACCAAGTCAGGATTCTTGCTTGCCTCGACCATCATACGACTATCGTCTTTTGGTTGGACCGCAGTGATTCCGCGAAAAGGCTCCGCATCCTTGATCCATTTGTTACTACCAGGATGACCAACAAACTTTCCAGGAACCAGTTGCTTTAGGCCACAGGTCCCATTCCACGGCCCTTGATTGTCGGTGTAAAAGGTGTCTCCCATGGCATTGAATGCAATTCCGCCGGGAGATCGTAGACCGTACGTCGTCGGTACTGTCTTGCCGTCGGAAGTGACTCTCAGCGCCCATCCTCGGTAAGGGACATTGCTGCTAAACGATCCCGTCAAACAAGTGGCAACCCAGATGTTTCCTTCCTTGTCAAACTTGGAACCAAACGCGTACTCGTGGTAGTCACCGCTAATTCCCCAGCCATCGCCAACAATCTCAAACTCGTCAGCAAGGCCATCGCCGTCACTATCTCGAATTCGTGACACATCGCTGCGCTGCGTTACAACCAGCCAACCGTCTCGTTCGGCCAATCCCAACGGCTCGTGCAATCCATGTGCAAAGCGTTTGAATCTCTTGGCATCGACGCTCTCTGCAAATGGATTCTCAATCATCCAAATCTCGCCTCGACGAGTAGCCACCGCAAGCCGGCCATCCGACATCAAGTTGAAAGCTCCAGCTTCCAGAACGCTATCCGGAGGTGTCTCGAAGGTGGTGATGCGATAGAAGTCGGCTTCCTTGGGATCTGCGGCGAAGCAGGGAACTGCAAGCACGATCGATAGGACAAGAAGCAATGCGAGGAATGGACGGGTCATGTTGGAGAGTTGGAGAGTTGGAGAGTTGGAGAGTTGGAGAGTTGGAGAGTTGGAGAGTTGGAGAGTTGGAGAGTTGGAGAGTTGGAGAGTTGGAAGTTGCTTTTAGGCTAAGCCTGGGCTGTGCGACAAATAGCAGTTTACAAAAAATGCGTGGATGCAAGTTTTGTTCCATTCTGCGATCTGGCCTTTCAGGTTGGTTGATCTGGCGTTCAGGTTGGTCGGGCTGGAGTTTCAGGTTGGTCGGGGGCTTGTCCCCCACCAACCTTGTTTTGGCGTACTAACGGCCGGCACTCGCGAATCGACCCGTTCCCCTCGGCTTTGCACGCCTCCGGCGGGCAAAGCCGAGGGGAACGGGAGTTGGGACGCCCAATTGTAGTACGCCAAAACGCATCCTTCGGGGTCAAGCCCCGAACGGATGGGCTCGCGATATTGTCTAACTCTATCGTTGTTCGGAACAAAAAAGACTCGATTTAAAACAGAAAGAAATATCGAAACTGCTGTATGTCGCACAGCCTAGGCTGAACCTTAAGCCTTTAGCCTCCTTACCACATTATCGATTGGGTCACAACAACTTCGCCTTCTTTAGGAAGCGACGCGCGCAGTTCTTGATGATCCCCTATTTTGAGCACTTCGGCGCTGATTCCAGAGATGCGAATCTTCAGTCGTTCGTCCAGTGTAAAACTTCCATCTGCCTCGGAGCGAATTTGTCCACTTGCTAGAAGCATGAAGAGACCTTCGGATGGCTTGCTTATTTTGATCTTGAGTTCGCGGTCGAATCCCACTCCGCCGTTGGCTTTGGAGCGAGGCCGCGGCAAATCCTCAACTTCGACATCATCGAATTGATATTTGAATTTGGGTTGTCCAGCCTGGTTCAACGCATAGCCTTTGAACCGATAGCCACGATCGCGAGCGATTCCCGTTGGCCAAGACTCTTGCATCGAAGTCAACTTGGCAATCGGAGCTGTCTTTTCGAAAGGGACAACAAGGTCGCCGAAAGGTGCTTGGACACCCTCCCCCCGGCCAGTCCAATGCTTGCCCGCATCAATGAATTCGTTTTGCCAAAGGATGGCCAAGTTCATGTTGCCGGCATCCCACGCCAGATTGACATGTTCCGGATAGCCAATGGCGATTCCACGAGGGCCAATGCCTTCGATGAAGTTGCGGTAGATAACCGGCTTGGAGTCGGCAACCAAAAGGATCGACTCTGCATCGAGGCCAGCAGGCTTATTCGCGGCCTTTCCTAGTGACAGATAAAGCCATAAAGCATCAATTTGGCGATCCGCATTGCCGTCGAAAACGGTAGTCAGTGTCGATTTTCCGTCCGGAAAACTCAATGGCATTCGCGTGCCGGGACGATAGTCTGTTGGTGCCAACATGTAACGATGGAACCAGTCTTCCCGCAATCGCTCTGTCATGGTCAACATGTCAATGGCTTGTATGCCCGGCGTTCCCTTGTTTCCGAAACGATGACACTTGATACAAGACAATCCATTGCTACCAGATAGCTTGCGGCCAGCAGCCATCAATTCTTTCCCTTCGTTGCTACCCGCATCGGGAATGTGAGCCGGATTGGCCGGTTGACGCTGGTCAATGGACACCAGTCTCTCACGCAAGCCTGGCAGATTCTTTGTCCCGAAGCCCGGCATGCGCGTAATCATGTAAGGTCGATCCTTTGCTCCCTCGGCGACGATTGTGTCTATTACGGACGGACGAAGTTTATCGCCCACCCCAGTGAGCGCGGGAGGAACACGTCCTTCGTTGCCCATCTCCTGCATTTTCGTGGTAAACAACTTATCGCGGGCGGGCTCCGGGCCAACGACCGAACCGCGGCTGTGACAGGCATAACAGTTCTTGGTCGCCAATTGCAAATGAACCGATTGTTCATCATCCACTGGCTTGGACTGATCTTTCAAGGCCGCCTCGATCGCTTCGCGTTGGCTTCGGGTCAGCACATAGTCGGGTAGACCTGACGCGACTTTTACGGCCAAACAGCCCTGACCGGGTCGCACTTGATTGAGCGGTTTCGCCTTGAATGTCGAGGCGGTTGGCTTCGAGCCCATCGTAAGCTGATGGCAATTCGCGCATCCACTCGATTCGAAAAGCTGTTGGCCTTGAGCAACTAGCGACAAGTCCGGTTTGAATTTTGATTCGATGAGTTCCTCTTGGATGCCGCCTGAGGGGTCGGCGGTAACGAGACTGTTAGCGTTGGTTCGCTCGAAGTCAGGTCCTTGAATTTCGAGAATCAGCTCTTCTTCGCCGGAACCTTCGAAATACTCTATTCGTATCTTATGGACGCCGACATCCAATCGCTTCGTCCCTTTCTCAACCTGCATTGGATGAGTGCCATCCACAATGACCAACTGTTGGCCATCCACGAACAATCGGCTACCATCGTCGGAACCGAGAAAGAAGCTGTATTCTCCCGCCGTGGTTACCGGAAAAAACGTATCAAATCGCACGGCAAAATTGTCTTTACGACCGGCGATGGAAAGATCGAGTCCAATCGTCGTGCCCGTTTTGACAACTTTTAGTTTTTCGAAATCCGGCAGCTTGTCCCATTTGCCAAAGTAGACGGTGGCCATGAATTGTTCGACTCCAGGAACAATGATCTTTTCGCCTAGCAGGTAGCATGCGATATCGTGTGCTTCCTCACGGTTCTTAGCCAGCTTTGGCATGGCTCCACTCGGTCGGATCGCAAGTGGATCTAACAGGAAGGTACGCAGTCCATCCAGCGTGTATTTGTTGGTCAAATCCCCTAGCGGAACACTTGTGCCCACGAGCATGTTTTCGCCTCGTCGAGGTGCGTGGCAAGCAATACAACCGATGGTGTGAAAAAGTTCCTCGCCACGTTGCGCTGCTCCTGAATCGCCAGATCGATCGACTCGCTTACCGGTCGTCGACAAGAAACTGGCAATTGCTTCCACTGACTTGGTTCGCTCTGCATCGGATTGCCCGTGAAACAGATCGGGCATCGTCGTACCGGCTTTTGTTTGATGCGGAGTACTAATGAAGGACAGCATGTGGTCTGGACGTAATCGCGAGGCCACCTGATCCAAGATCGGTGCTGACTTGCTAGATTGAGTTGGTTGGTCGGTTGCATGGCAAGCGGCACAACCGAGTTCAGAAACAAGTATCCTTCCCGACAAGAACACTTCGTTCGAAAAGCGTTCGGCACCGGAAATAATCGGCCGCAAAGCTTCTCGGTCGGCATCGCGTGGAAGCAGCCAGATGTTTCGGTAGCGAACTGGGTTTCCATGATCTTGCAGATGAATCGGACCATCCGTCCCATCGTCGGCGAGCGGTGCCGCTCTCGTTGGATTTGGTACTGGCACATCGCGTTGAACGACAACGCCGTTGAGTCGAACGGTCAATTTCGCATGAGACGTCTTTTTGCCAGCCGAATCAAAGCGTGCTGCGGTAAATTCGATGTCATAGGTTTGCCAAGCGAGGGGCGGGAAACAAAGATTGATGTCCGGATCGCGCACTTCGTAGATCCCACCTGATTCGTTGTTCTTGCCCTCGAGGCCGAACGAATCCAGAATCTGCGTTTCATAACGCCCTTGATGGTAGATGCCGCTATTTCCACGCGATTGTCCTTTGGCTTTTGGCTGAAACGGGGTGCGAAATTCGAGGTGAAGCGTGTAGTCGCGAAACTTGTCTTTGGTCGTTGCGCCTTGAATCAGCAGACCGTCGTCCGTTCGTTTGGCCTTGCTATCCCAGTGATTGGTTATGGACTGTTGGGAGCCATCGAAAAGTAAGATTGCTCCATCAGGTGGTTTGGCACGCAGGGAAGGGCTTTGACGTTCGACTTTCTTCATTCCCCTCTTCTTTACGATATCCGATACGGTTTCGGCATCTCCATCAATTCGCTGGGGGGGCGATCCATTCCATCCTGCTCCGGGCAAGCCGCCCGTGAAGAGTACCAAATCAAAATCGTTGTCACCCGTCGCAATCACTTGAAGTCCGCTCGCTTGAGCCGTGTACTCACCTTGGACCACGAAGTCCGGATTTGCTTTGGCGGCTTCTGGCGAGTCGAAGCCTTTGGGTGGCTGGGCGATGCTTGACGCGGAAAGTAGTAGGATTCCAACCGAAAGGACAATAAGAAGATGTAAGTCGCGGGTAAATATTAGTCGAGTGAACCGAAGGTGTATTCGAATCATAGTTCATTAAGTACGAGCAGTGAAAGCATTGGGTAACTTCGCCGATTTGGTCGACATTATAATCGGAAGTTCTGCAAATTGTACTTTGCACCAAGAAAGTGCGACTAGCGCTTTGTTGGGCGAGGGGCAGTTTGAAATCTACCTATAAACTGGGTGGCACGCTCTGAGGCACGTGTGGCACGTGTGGCACGGGTAGCACGTGTGGCACGCTCTGAGGTACGAAGGGCGTGGTGAATCGCTAGAGCTTTGTGACGACTAAGAATTAGGGTTGGTGCTTGCGTGGCACGGGCGTCTCGCCCGTGATTTCATGGGCGAGACGCCCAGGCCACGTTTAAACGGACCCTAAAACTAAGCTGTAACAAAGCGCTAGAGTCATTTTCCACACTTCCCACGCCCATCGCTAATCGCTCCATCGCTTTGGGCGTGCCACATGGTGGCCTAGCCTGGTAGTTTTCTGTCTGACGCTCGCCTTACAGCTTGATTTTAGGGTCTGTTTAAAAGTGCCACGTGACGATCGACTAAAACGGCTTGATCCTGGCAAGCAGTTTAGTCAACCAACCTCGGGAGTAGCCGTCGCGAACGTGTCCTAAGTCTTGCTTCTTCATATGGGACTGAATGAGATTGCGGCTGAGCACAACGTTATTCGGGTCAATATCTTGGCTGCGACAGGTACCGGTCAGAGAGTATCGCCAGCTATTATCGTTTTCTTCAATGACCTTGGTAGCGTCCAAGACGATGAGTCCATTCGGTTTGATGTCGACAATCTCCGCCGCGATATTCCGTGTGAACGCTTCGCTGGTTCGGATCGTCGAATCGCCGCGATAGACTTCGGTTTGTTCCGTTTGCACACGAGGGTTTCCGTCTGCTTGTGGAGCTGGCTTGATCGTATCCAGTCCTACGAGCCGAATCCACTCTCTTACTGACGCATCGTAACTCGTGGTCTTTCTAGAAGTCGCATTGCCCGTTGCGAGGGATGTCGATGTTTCTTCGATACGAATCGAAACAATATCGTGTAGTTTTAATGAGCGAGCGGGAGCGGGCGGGACATAGCTCCAGGCTGTTTGCAGTCCAAGCTGCCCCGCATTATCCGTTGCAGAAGGGAAATATCCTCCCGGGAAGGGATTCGTATAGGGTTGTTGGGCAAAGTTAGGTCCAGCCTGGGGAATGAAATCGCTATTTGGCTGAACCACACCCCTTTGAGCCAGCGGAGCAGGCAAAATTTCCCCCGAACCAGCAGGATTGCCTCCTTGTGCCAGGTGCACTACCGGCTTATGAAACAGACTGCTGTTTTGGGCGAATAGATTGCCTACGGAAATAGACAGGTACCCTAACAGTATCAGGACGCACCTTCCGTGTTTGACAAAGCGGAGTTGCAACTTAGCGGATCTCGCTAACCAGAACATAGCTGAACAGAACATAATTGACAGGCCCTAACGTGGTTTCAACGAGCTCGTATTGCTCGCATTTTTTCGGGATGATTGCGCAGCGTTGGGTGTGCCATTGGATATAACTTCGGCAGATCTATCGCCCGTGACACGTGCAAGCACACGTTTTCGATGTGGTTGAACTTCGATTTGAATCAAATCGTCCATTGCGCCTGGTTCAATCGCTCGACCATTGGTCTCAACGGTAACTCCGCCAGAAACAATGCCGATGGCAACTAAGTCGCCGACATGGATGATCACCGGCGGTCCAACTTCGTTCAGTCGAATCACTTGTTGCGTGCTCATGGCTCGTCGTAACTGTTTGCCAACAAGCAGATCCGTCTGAGAGAAGCAGTCCTCTGGCCCATAGTTCAAGCCTCGAGGCATGGGAATCCATGTCAAATCGATATCTCTCAAAACGTATCCTTTCGCAAGCGGTCGGTTTGCTGCGACCACCATCTCCGGAAGCTTCACCGTGGCAGGTATGTCGATCGATTGTTCTCCGACTGGACCTTTGATCAAGAAAATGAAAGTCTGTTTGCCTTCCCAAGGGGGTTGCCCGCCAGCAATGCCAAGAATTTGGCGTCGTTGAGTCAAGATTTTTGCGTGCTCAGACGGCAGTTGGACCTGAATTTCCCATCGGCCGGTCGAAGCGGTTTTGGTCTGCAGGTAGTTCTCGATGGCTGCCGCCGCGATCCGTTCCGCTTGCGAAACAGTTGTTGGCGTAAGGAATGGTGTTGTGAATTGAGTTTTGTCTATTGTGCCAACCGATTTGTTTTCGATCCGCTCTTGGTGTCCGGCAGGCTGCGCGGAAAGAGGTGTTGCGGTCGAGTTGTCTTCATCAAAGTTTTTAGAGATGCTGCGTCCAGTGCGTTGACCTTCCACTCGCCGTACCGTGCAATTCATGGCCCCTTGCCATCGAATCAGGTCAGAGGAGATACCGCGCAGCGAAAGCGATTTCTCGATGTCGCTCCGCGTCCATGTTTGGTCGTTTCCAATTCGAGGAGCAGGCGCGAGTGGAACGTCTACCAGTTGCTGAACCAACGCATCGGAACCCTGAATGTGAACCAGGTCTGACAGCAAGAGAAGGTTGGATGGGCATTCCGCGTCGGCTCGCAACATCAGCTCGAGCCTTACTGTCTGTATTGCCTTGTTGATGGGCTGTATTGCCTTGTTGATGGGCTGTTGAGCGGTCAAAGTGTTTGGACTGACCAGGCAAGAGATCATCACCAAGCAAAGATGAAATGAATAAAAGAGAGCCCAATGTCGCCTTTCGCTCTGCGAAAGTTGCGCATCTTTCGCGGAGCGAAAGGCGACAATAAGCAGGCCTTTGCAATAACTAAGTTGATGCCTCATACCTTGTTGATGCCTCATACCTTGACTTGCCAATTATCTTCTTAGGTTTGCGATTTGCTGAAGAATTTGGTCACCTGCTTGGATTGCTTGCGAGTTCAGTTCGAAGCCCCGTTGTGTCGTGATCAGATCGATCATTTCTCGAACGGGTTCGACGTTCGATTTTTCGAGCGAGCCTTGCCTGAGAACTCCGAGGCCATTTTGGCCTGCAGGTCCCGACTGGACTTGTCCGCTCGCATCGGTGGCTTGATAGAGGTTTTCACCAATCTTGAGCAAACCGTCTGGATTGATGAAGGCAGCCATCGTCATTTCGCCAACTTGCGTCAATTGTGAGGCTCCTGGTGCACGCACTTGCACCTGCCCGGTTGGGCTAATTACCACTGCGGTTGACCCTTGGGGAATCGAAATGGGTGGGTTTATTAATCGGCCTGTTTGGGCAGAACCAATGACCAGTTGTCCGTTGGCATTAATATCGAGGTTGCCAGCACGCGTGTACAGCGAATTGCTTGTGACAGGGTCCGTTACTTCGATGAAACCCGTTCCTTCAATTGCGATATCAAGTTCACGACCAGTCTGTTCGATAGTGCCTTGCCCGTAGTCCTTTTGCGTGCTTTGCACTCGAGTACCGAGCCCTATTTCGACACCTACAGGGGTTGGGTTTTGCAATGAGTCTTGAATTCCAGGATAGACTTTGTTTCGGTAAAGCAGATCTTCGAAATTGGCTCGGTCTCTTTTGAATGCGGTCGTATTCATGTTAGCCAGATTATTGGCGATCACATCCAGCTTGGTCTGCATGGCTTCCATGCCAGTCGCTGCTGTGTAGAGTGTCTGCACGCTCATGAATTAGTTCCTTCCGATGTTCCGAATACAGTGACGTTGTTATTCTTTTAGCAATCGGCCGATTAAATTGCCGTACGCTTGGTCGTGATGCTGAATGAGCCTGAGATTGGATTCATAGGCTCGGGTGGCTTCGATCAGTTCCATCATGGCAGTCGTTGGATTGACTGCCGACTTTTCAAGACTGCCATTTACGACAGCTCGTTCGTTGGGAGGGACGGGTTGGGTTTGAGCGAGTGGGCGAAACAGGTTGTCACCGACTCGAGCAAGGTCACCTAGCGATTCAGGCCTGGACAGCATCAACGCAACGTTTCGACCGTCTTGTTGAATAATGCCGTTACCGTGAACCTCAAAGCGTCGCGAAGGATCGATTTGAATAGGATTCCCGTCCACTCCTATGACTTGGTCGCCATTAGGGTTGGTGAGTTGACCTGACGCATTGAAGACAAAGCCACCAGCGCGAGTTAGGAATTGTTCCTCACCCCTCTTTACGACAAAGAAGCTATTGTCATCATGGATGGCGAAGTCGGTTTTGTTGCCTGTGTTTTCGATTGGCCCATTTTCAAAGATGGTTTGGGTAGGTTGGAATTTGGCCCCACCACCGATGTCGGCCAGGGTACCGGAGTTCGGTGAAACGTCGCCGTCTTCGATTGACTTGTTGTAACGCGCTTGCACTACGGCTAAACTGGGTTTGAAGCCGGGCGTGTTGATATTGGCTAAATTGTTGCTGAGAACTTCCAGACGATGGTTCTGGACGTGGGCGCCAGAGGCTGAAAGATACATTCCGTATGGCATTTCCCATCTCCTTATCAATGCGAGTACGACGCAAGGACTCTAGCGGTTGCGAAAATCGACCGAAACGTCAATCTTGGGTTGCAGATTCAGATTTCCGATGCTAATTGCAGGTCCAATGGATAAGACAGCTACCCAGCTTCCCCATCCCCACCAACCTAGTGGGCGTTACAGCCAAGGCGAACGGTTCGGGCTTATTTGCCTAGGCGTTGCCCTGTTCTCACTTTTGTTCCTAGCCGCGATGCTCAAACCGAATCCAGCCGGGCTGGGTACGCATACGCAGCTAGGATTGCCCGGCTGCACGATGTACACTTTTTCCGGAATTCGATGTCCAGGCTGCGGCATGACAACTTCCTGGGCACATACGATCCAAGGGGATTTTGCAAGCGGCATCCGGGCAAACGTCGGTGGCGTACTACTCTGCTTGCTTTCCGTTGCTGTATTTCCTTGCCTTTTATGGATGGGGATTCGTGGACGAAGCTTGCCATTCCATTGGTTTGCGCAAGTTGCAATCACCGTCCTTCTCATTGCGATGTCAATCTCGATTGTGGAGTGGTTGATCCGTCTAGCTTTCTAAAAGACCATTTGCTAAAAGCTGATCGCACGGACGCAAGTTCTTCGGGCCGATATGTGCAAATGGAAAGGATTCCTGCATGGCTGCAAGCAATCAAGTTGGATCGCGAACACGACGACTTAAACACAAGTTCATTTCTATTACGGGTAACGTAGGCATAGTTTGCACCCTCAGCCTGACTTGCTTGACAATCGCAACCAATTCGGGATGCGCTTTCATGGCAAACGCCATGTACGTCATCAAAGGCGCCGATGCACCGGCTGAGTTCGATGACCTCAAGGAGAAAAAGGTTGCGGTGGTGGTCAGCACCGACGCTGGCCTGAACGCAGATGCTTCCGGCATTCTCATGTCCAGACACATCAACGAGTTGCTCGCCAGGAACGTCAAAAAAGTAGAGATGGTCAATCCCGAAGAGGTAGACAGGATCATTAACGATCAGCCGATAGGGGATCGATCGATTCCTGTCATTGGAAGTCGACTGCGAGCGGACTATGTCCTTTTGGTTGAAGTCAGCGATCTCAAGCTTCGTGACGGTCAAACGCTCTTTAAGGGTCGAAGCAACGCTGCCGTGACGGCCTACAAAGTTCTGGAAGGCGATCGACCTGTATTTAAGAAATCGTTTCCGGAGTTCATTTATCCGCAACATGGCGCACCTGTCACGGACTTCGACGAAGCCACGTTTCAGCGGATTTACCTGTCCGAGCTCGCATTGCGAGTTGCTAGAACGTTCTATCCATTCGACCCATCGATCGATGTTGCCAAAGACGCAGCCGTTTCCTCGTTGGGCGCGTCCCAGTAGGTCTTGGCAATCATGAGAATCAACGCAATTCTTTTCAGCGTAGTCCTGTTTCAATTCTTGCCCACGGTAGGGATTGGTTATGGTCAGGAGATACCGGAAAACGCGGACTTTCGCATCGACAGCGACATCTACGACGATGAAAGAAAGCCTCCACTTTACAGCATTCAGACGATTTTTTGTGCGGGCCAGTACATCGAGTTGGATGACAAAAACGGGCGTGTTACGGTTGTGGATCCAGGCAAGGGGCGAGTTACGATTCTCGACTCGAAGCAAAAAGCACTTGTGCATCTGGAAATGCAAGCCCTCGAAAACCAATTGAACGAGATTCTAAGGGGTATGTCCCCTGCGCAGCAAAAGAAGTTTATGTGGAACGGCACCCCCGCTGTTGATGCTGATAATTTCATCACCATCGGCAATGAGTGGTTTCGATACAAGTTTCGCGCCGTCACGCCATCCAACCCCATCATGGCGATAAGTTATGGCGATTTCGCGAACTGGACAGCTCGCGTCAATGCGCTTCATTACAAAGCGCCTCAGTTTATCCGAATGGAATTGAATCAGCTCCTGATTGACCAGCGGCAACTCCCGGCCGAGCTTCGTCGCTATACAACGCTTCCTCCCAGTCCGAAGGAGCCCAATGGCAAAACCGAGGAGATCATTGCACGCCTGATTCTCAAGGACTCACTTTCCAACAATGATCGGACGCGGGTTGCGAACGTTTTGAAATCGATGACCGAATTCAAGCCGACAACGGAGAAAGAGTTCTTTCGATAATCCAACGGTAGTTCGCAACGCCTTAAGCCGAGCGGCAGGCAGAAGACTACCAGGCCAGACCACCGTGTGGCACGCCCAAAGCGATGGGCGTGGGAAGTGTGGCAAATGACTCTAGCGATTCACCACGCCCTTCGTACCTCAGAGCATACCACCCAATTTATAGGTAGATTTCAAACTGCTCCTCGCCTAAGAACAAATCGTGCGGCAATCCAATATTCGTACTCTGTGCCGCCAACCGCTATCCGACTTTTTGCGAGGCAATGGTTTGCGCTGGTTAACTTTATTGCTAATTGCATTCTTAAGCCAAAATAGTCCATTGCTGTTCGGGCAAGAATCCGCCATCCATCTTGCATCTGCGACGTCATTATCGAGCAAGCAATTGAGCGTAAGTCGATGGCCGTTCGAATCGCGCGATGGTCAGTTTCTAATTCACTCGACCGTGCCGATTGATACGCTAAAGCCAAATTTGCTGAAACTGAACGCGTTGCCGAGCGACTTGAAACAGTCCCTTTCGATCGCGATCGTTGAGCAACCGATCCACATTGTCGTGCTTGAGAACCGTGAATCCTTAGATGCATACGTAAAGCGGCTCCTACCCCATGCGCCTAGTCGGCGAGCTTTCTATATCAGACACCGTGGACCGGGGTTGGTTTTGACCTACTACAATACGTTATGGCTAACCGATGTTCGGCACG
>JBBRJI010000027.1:0-16705 GCA_038219625.1 Pirellulales bacterium
ACTCGAGACGTTCTTGCGGTTTTACGTTGCCATCGCGAAGGGTTCTTTCGGCTAGTACACGTGCGGCCTCGACATACTGCACATCGTTCATGAGTTGAAGCGCTTGGAGCGGCGTATTGCTGCGTTCTCTGCGTGTGCAAAACAACTCGCGGTTGGGGGCATCGAAGTTGCTCATGAACGGAGGCGGCGCAGTACGTTTGATGAAACTGTACAGACTGCGTCGATAGATGGAGTCTCCGTGATCTTGAATGTAGTAACGCGTATTGGAATCACCGTAGCCAACCGGTTCCCAAATATTCTTGGGTTGGTAGCCTTTGAAGGCTTGACCTCCAGGCCGCCGGTTAAGCAATCCGCTGACAGCTAGCACAGTGTCCCTAATCTGCTCGGCATCCAGTCGAATCCGAGGGCCTCGGGCTAAATACCGGTTTTCCGGGTCGATATTCTGTGCTTCCGGTGTGACCACTGCAGACTGTCGGAAGGCACTCGACAAAACCAAATCTCGCATCAGTTGCTTCACGTCCCATCCCGTTTTGCGAAAACGAAAAGCGATCGCTTCCAGCAATTCTGGATGGGTCGGCGGCGAGCCTTGGGAACCAAAGTCGTCGCTGGTCTTGACCAAGCCGACACCAAAAACCTGCTGCCAGAATCGGTTCGCAGTCACACGCGCCGTTAACGGGTTCTCATCCGAAACCAGCCATTTTGCAAGATCCAAGCGATTGAGGCGATCTTGTTCTGACGACCTCTTTATCGGTGGCAATATTGCAAGCGTCCCCGGTGAAACCGCTTCTCCCTTTTGATCATATTGGCCGCGCGTCATGACAAAGGCTTCACGCGGTTTCGGTCGATCATTGAAAATAATGGTTGCCGGAATTAGGCTTTCGATCATGGCCCGATCGACTCTCGCAGTGTGCCAATTGCGCCTTGCATCGAGGACGGCTGGGGACGCAGTTTCCGAAATGTGCATGCGATAGAACTCTGCCACTTGCGTTGCCTGTGCCTTGCCTGCATCGCTGTCCGGCCCGTCCTTGATGGCCTTGGCTACCGCTTCGCTGGCCAAGGGAACACTGGTCCCTTTGACGGATGCCCACCAAGTATTCACATTCGACGTAAGTTGGTCTTCTGCTCGCTGATTGCCTGTGCAAGCAAGCCCGTCCCAATGGCAAATGCCGCCGAATAGCCCCAGCTTGATTTCTTTGACGCTTGCCCCGGCTTTCAATTCGGAGAGCGAAACTGTTAGCTCCGTCCATCGACCTGGTTGCGGAAGTTTTCCTTGAATGCGATCTAGTTCCACGTTGACTAGCTTTGCATCGTTGGGATCATTGCTCCATGCCCAACGCTTCGATCCGGAATCGGTCTTGATATCGACGAAGATTGCTTTCGGTGGCTCGTTGGTGTCCGTGCGTACCCAAACGCTGAGCTTTCCCTGATCCGGAATCCACATGGCTGTCAGGCCACCCGTAATGGTCTGCTCGAATCGGTGCCCAAACTCTTGCATCAACGCCCGACGCCCCATGGGCGCACCGAGTTCGCTGGACCATCGAGCTTCATTGCGAGAAGTGTTTCTAAGGGAAGCCCCGATCGGAAACTCGTCGTCCATCCATATGGTCGTTACCGGTCCGGTAAGTTGGAGGCTCGCCTGGTTTTCGTACGCGATCTGCTCTTTGTCGGATGCGACTTGTTGGAGCTTGGCCAGCGCTTGGACCTCGTGTTCCTTAGCAAGTTCAAATTGCTTGTTTTGTTCTGCGGTCGGTACATCCAGAAAGGGCCAAGTGAGCTCGACATTGCAATCCATGGCTGGGTCGGCGGCACTATAGAAGAATGCATACATCGAGTAAAACTCGCGAGTGCTAATGGGATCGTACTTGTGATCATGGCAAACGGCACAACCGCCTGTCAAACCGAGCCAAGTCTGTATGGTAGTGCTCGTCCGATCGACGGCGTAACGAAATAGAAACTCATCGTCAATGGCTCCCCCCTCACCCGTTGTCACATTGCAACGGTTGTAACCGGTTGCAACCTGTTGCGAGAGCGAAGGATTCGGTAGCAAGTCCCCTGCTAACTGCTCAAGCGTGAACTGCGAGAAGGGCATGTTGCTATTGAATGCGTCGACGACCCAGTCGCGATACGCCCAGGCCTGTCGTTCGTTGTCCAAGTGCATACCGTGCGTATCACCATAGCGAGCGACATCAAGCCAGTGTTTGGCCATCTCCTCGCCGTAGTGTGGCGAGGCCAAATACTGTTCGACCAGCTTGCCATAGTTGGTTTCCGTCGGATTTGCCAAATAGGTTTCAACATCGGACAAACTGGGAGGAAGTCCAGTCAACGTAAAGGAAAGCCTTCGCACTTGAGTAATGGGATCCGTCGGGCCTTGCGCGACGAGCCCTTTGCGTTTGCGTTCGATTTCGAGGAATTGATCGATCGAAATCGTTTCGTCTTTGGGCGGGCTAACTGGTTCGAACGACCAGTGCTTCTCGTAATTCGCTCCTTGCTCGATCCATTTCGAAATGGTTTGCTTCTCAGTCTCGGTAAGTTGCCGATTGGAAGACGGGGGAGGCATCACCGTATCCGGGTCGGTGGATTGGATACGCGCCCAAATTAAACTTTCGTCAAGTTTTCCAGGGACAATGGCTTGCTCACCCGACGAGCGTCTTGCAAAGGCTCCGTCGGCTATGTCCAAACGCAGTTCCGCTTCTCGCGTTTTGGCGTCAAATCCATGACAGCGGTAGCAAGTGGCGGAAAGAATAGGGCGAATGTCTTGATTGAACCTACGGGAATCCGAAGAATTCTCCTGCGCAGAGACAGCATCAATGTAAAAAAAACCGACCAGCAGGATGGGTGCTAGCATGTGCCAATGGAGTGGATTTCGTACCATGACCTTGCAAAACTCCGGAATGCGGACGCCTATCAAATGCTTATGTGCCAACCTTGAGAGTATAGTTAAATCTCGCTAAAAACAAAACCAATGCGTTCTTAGGCGAACGGCAGGCTGAAAACTACCAGTGTGACATAGCTTACATCGCGACGAACGAGCCGCACTTGACGCAACTGCCTCATCTTTGCTAAATACCCGTGTGAATTTGGCATTCACGGAATCAAATGTCGTTTCGGTGCCGCTAGCAGTCCTGATTCTAGAGTGGGGGTTTTTAGATGTTTCTGAGGAAATGCCGAATTTTAGTCGCATTTGGAGTTCTCGTTGTTGGCGGTGGCTTGGGCATGGCTCAGTCTCCAACACCAGCCAAGCGACCTACCGAGCAGGTCCAAGACGCTCTACCGACGCTTCGTAAAGTCGAACGCAAAGAAATGACTGAGTCTCCGTCCACTCTTGGCGGCGAAGAATTCTTGCTTCGATACAACCTCGAACCTGGCCTAGTCATTTCCAGCGAAGTCACACACTTAGCCAAGACCGAAACCAAAGTCGACTCCAGCGAACAGAATTCCCATTCGAGAACGGTATCGCAAAAGACATGGGAAGTCACGCGTGTTGAAAACGGTGAAATGACTTTCGAATACAAGATTTTAGAAATTGACATGTCCCAACGCATTGGGGCCGACATGGAAATTCGATACAGCTCCAAAAACGGGGACGAGCCTGCGCGTCAATTCCAAGCGGCTGCCGATTCTGTTGGCAAAGTAATTTCGACTGTAACGATAGACGAACAAGGTATGATTGTGGCTCGCAGCGATGAAAACAATCCGCCCAATCTTGGCATGGGCGATATTACGTTGCCCGTTCCCAAAAAGCCGATTGCAGTTGGTGCAACGTGGGAGGTCCCTCGCGAACTGCGAATTCGTCGAGAAGATAATACGGTGAAAAAGGTCCGATTTCGCGAGTTGTTTCGACTGGACAAAGTCAGCGCAGGGGTGGCTACCGTCGCCGTCCGAAGCGAAATGCTCACTCCAATCACGGAGCCACAGGAAGAGGCTCAAGTGCTTCAACAGTTAAGCAATGGGACCATCAAGTTCGACGTGGATGCAGGCCGAATGATTTCCAAGGAACTCGGTTGGGACAAAGTTGTCGTCGGTTTTTCCGGTGCAGGCAGCGTGATGGATTACTCTGCCAGACTCGAAGAGCAAGTTATCAAAGCAGAGCTAAAAGCGGGTGCCAGCAAATCTGCAGCCAAGGCCAAGCCCGCAACTGCACGTTAACCTTTTAGCCTTTGTTGTATCCATAGGTCTCGTGGCCGTACGTCTCGTGGCCGACGCTGCTAGCGTCGGTTCTGATGCTGGCAACATCCGCCACGCTGCCTCATTTTAGATTGATGCTAAATTTGGGGGTAGCGGAACTCGCCAAGAGTTTCGGTGGTTAGGACGAATCCACTGGAATTTATCTCTGGAAGTCGCCGCAAGCCTACACGGCTTCCGCTACGCAAGAACCCCAACTCTTAGGCTGGATAGAGCTTTAGGAATTTGCTAAGTCTAACTGCGAGGAGGAGGCCGCATCATCGTTTGTCATCGAGCGCTGCGGTACGGTTAAATCGAAATGGTTCCCTAGCTTCAAAACGTTTCGATAGATGCTTGGAAAGCAAGACGACCGAGTTCGCCATTCAAAATCTCTTGCACGCTCCGAAGCGCCGTGACTCAAGGACAAATGTTTTCCCGCGTCCCGTGCCAATGCTTCAATGCCATCTCGAAATCCATTCACGGTCGACAGCCATTCCGCAGGCTGAATGCGAACGGCGCATCGGTCTGTCATTATGTCGAATGCGCCCTGATGATTCATACCAATGATGGGACAGCCAGCAGCCAGGGCTTCGAGTAAACCGGTGCCCGACGTATCGCGCAGGCTCGTAAATGCAAATGCATCAGCCCAGTTGTAGTAAGGCAGCGTTTCCCGATAGCTTGGCCAAGGAATCCATTCAATACGTTCTGCAATGCCAAGCCGTTGAGCAAGTTGTTGCCAACCCTTCTTGCTACTGCCATCTCCTAACACTCGCACTTCGATCGGCAACGATTTCGGAAGATTCGCAATGGCATGCAGAAGTATTGGCAAACCCTTCCACGCCCTTAGCCGTCCAGCCCAAAGAATTCGGAAAGGAGCATCGGAGGCTCGAAGCTGCCTAGGCGATGCAATGGAATGGTCGATGCCCGTTTCAAGCTCAATTTCTGCTGAAATGCCAAAGCCTTGTTTCAAGGCAAGCTGGGCGTCGGAGGTCGCTGCAACGACGGCGACGGATCGTTGCATCGCCGAGCGCACCCGTGGACTCCAGTGAAGCTGATAGTGATTTATCCAGCTACGAATTTTTTCGCGATATTGATTCCACCAATCCAGCGATCTGAGAAACGACCTAGGAAAGTGATGAGTACCACCAATGGGTCCCCAAACATGTGGTATGTCGAGTTGCCAAACATAACCAGGTTCACGAAAGCCACACAATGTTACAAGATGTGAAATGGCAAACGGATCGTCTGAATGAAGCTTTGCTGCAACACGATATGCGAGTCGATGCCAGTGCCGGTACCTCGAATAGAATAGCAGTTCGATTTTTGAGAGGGCGAGACTTAACCGTCCCTCGGAAACAGGAATGAAAGTCAATCCACCAGGACGGACATCCGTTGGTACGTGCTTTTCGAGTTCAGACACCGCAACCGACGGTCGGTACAAGACCGTGACATCAAAGTCCTTTGACGAGGATATCGCTCGTTGCCAGCCGTTTCTTTCTTCCATTGTTCCGTTCGGAGAGAAGCAATACGACAGCATCAACAAACGTGAACGTCGAATCTCAGAGCTCAAGCGGTACGAGCTTAAATCCGTAGGTTCTGATTTCGTCATAATGCCAAAATAGGGAACCGAATGGAAAATGGAGTGGAAATACGCCCCACGCTATATTACTCCCACATCCGGAACCGTGCAAATTGCATCTCGTAAGTTGTGTTGGACCATCGGGTTTTGCCTTGCGACCGTCGCGTCGTTGAAAGGGTTCTTACGAAACGTCGACCCCAAATTCGTTTGAGGTTTCGTTGTTAGGATTGACGACCTTGAGCTTTAGCTTTCCTGTCTGTGCAATGTCGGCGGCGGTTAGGGCGATGGTGATTTTCGTAGCCTCAAAGCTGGTTGTTGCTCGCGGAGAGTCATTTACATTTACTTTGCAACCAGAGACAAAGTTCGTGCCGCTGATTTCAAGCGAAGGCACCGAAGCGCCATGTGCAATCGTGGACCGTTTGATTGCGGAAATGCTCGGCAGGGTCGTGCTGGCTTGCAACTTACCGGTCCGTGAGTCCGCGGACTGACGAGCACGGGCGGAACATTGCTTGGCGACCAAAGCTGTTCCCATATATTGCCCGTCATCCAAACAAGAATCGCACTGAGCAAAAAAAAAAGGCGCCGAGAATCCGGCGTTTGAACGGGGTGTCTTCAAGGGCAATCGTAACGTTCGCAAAACGTGTCGAAGACGTCGTGCTGCGGGCGGTAAGCACGACTGTCCGTGGACTCAGTATGATCACCGGCGCGGTATAAACCCCATGGTCGGCTAATTTGCCGACCATGGGCTTTTTCCAAATTATTGTTTCCGCAGGTTCGGCGCTGGTTACGCGGCTTCCGCTACCAGTTTTCCCTAAGTCGAGCGGCGAGTGGCGATGGTCGTCGATCCACTACCCCTCTGGGTCATCCAAAAGCTCTTGTAAGCGATCGCCCAGATTCTTTGCGAAGCGTGCTGGCCACGTCGAATCGATCAACCCAATTTGGATCATGTCCCTTAAATGCGTTCTATCTTTGTCTCGGAAGCTATTGAGCTTCATCTCGACTAATGCGTTGAGTTCGACGATGGACCGCCCTTCGATGTCGACGGCTTGGTCGATACTCGGTGTGGCAGTCGTATACTCGTCGCGAACCTTGCGTTCGGCTAACAAAACGTGAATTCCTTGACTTGGTTTCCCGTTTGGACCATCCAAGAATACGATCACATTCATGACGGAATCGCGAACGAATCCTGCGGACTCCAATGCAATGGTCGCCAAGTCTAAATCCTGTTCACGCAATAAGATATCTACATCGCGTGTGTTGCGGACGGCCCCATCATCAATGGTCGCTACCCAAGCCGCAACGGCATTGCCACCGATGACGCAATAAGGAACACTCGCATTGCGCAATGCAATGCATGTGCGGTCAAGTCGTTGTTTTACTAACTCCACGGCACGATACATCCTTTCGAAAACGGAATTTGTCTCTTCACGGACTAGCATGTTGGGATTCAAGGGTTGCATGAGCATATTGTAACCTCTGGCGCTGGCTGTGTGATTGCCAAAGCACGGTTACCTCGTTAGCCAGCAGATTTTTCCGGGAGGTGTCGTGCAAGGACGATGGGCAACAAAATCCTCAGGACATACCCGACAGTACCATTTTCGGCTGGCACCTACTGAAGGGTCCCACCTACTGAAGGGTCCCACCTGCCGGAGGGTCCCTACCAAAATAGACGGTACAAAATACCGAAGACTTCAAGGTAGGCGTTGCCCCAAGCTTCTTCGCGAAGAAAGCCAGTGGGGAGATCAGGGGAACCGATGAATGGGCGCAGGATCCAGCCCATTTGTATGCCGACAAAAGTGTAGATCGCCAACCACGTGCTTACCATCCACATATGTCGACTATCGCGCACGATAAGCGGTTGATACAGGCGACGCAAAAGGACTTGAACCGACAGACTTGCCAAACCAAACATAAGCCCATTAAAGGCCAAAGCCTGGGAATAGGTTGCACCACATGCGTAACAAAACAATGTCAGCGGCCCGAATCCTGCGAGGACGATCGTTAAGGCCGCTTGGCAAGTCAATAAGGCACGAATCGCTTGACCAAAATCGTCGCGCAGACCCAGCATCGAGTTCGCTATATAAAAACTGGGTAAACTCAATAGGAACGTTGCGACCAACAAAAGTGGGACCTTGGTGGCCGAATAAAGCATCTGCCATGGTCGAATGTCGGCAATCGACTCTGCATAGCTACCCATGACGGCACCATAAGCAAGTCCGCAAACAACCATCAAACACACGATTCCAGCGAGCAGCTTTTTCGGCTTCTTTGTAGCGAGAGTTTCAATTCGCCCGTGAAGCACTTCATCCATCAACCAAAAGGTCCGACGGAGAATCGATTCAATGTAAGATATTGCCGACATATGGTTTCAAAGCAAGGGAATCGCTCTTTATTCGCCCGTGAAAAGCATGGTTAGCATTTGAAATACGGCTTGAAAGAAGTTTCCAGATCGGTCGCGGAACCATGAAAACTCCATGTCGGGTGAACCGATAAACGGCCGCAGGACCCAACTCATTTGTGCACCGACCACTGCGAATACAAAAACCCAAACTCGGAAAATTGCGTATGCAGCGGAGGATGGCGAGGTCTTGACCGCCAAGGGAGCAGCTTTCGGCTCCGCCTGAATTTCTATGTGCGACGGAGTCTTGACAGCAGCTTGTTCGGACTGTTCGAGCATCCGACTACTGCCGATTCGCATGTGGCGATTCAACATCTTGAGCAAGTACCCCAATCCCAGGCCGCCCGCGATGGAACATAACGCAACGACCAATAAAAGAATGAATCGATGCCCGGCTCGGCCGCCAGGCGTGCTGAACGCAAAGAAGACTATAATTGGCCCAAGGGATGCCAACACAGCGACCATTACGGCGATCGACGCGACAAGCAAACGTAAAGCCGCAAGTATATTCAACTTCGACCCCATCAATGCATTGAAAACATAGAGTGAGGGAAACGTTACCACGAGTGTCAGGTAGAACAGAAGCGGCGCCTTGACAGTCGAGGCTAGCAATTGCATCCAGCCATCCCGAGGAACTTTGGCTGATACCGCAGTAAATGAACCGATCGATGCACCGAATATTGCGGCAAGAACTACCGACACGATCAGAACTTGGACGATTGGGAAATCGATTGCTCCCTCGGAATCGTTCCGATTTTTGCGTAGATCGCCTCGAAGTAAAGTATCAATACTGGCGAGCCATGAAATCATCGCATACCGTTCCTGTCCTGAGTTGGAGCCACCTTTAGTTTGCCTCCAGCATAGTTTGTGTTCGGCTTCGGGCCAAACTTATATTTTGCTCGGGCCAGAAAACAGGTCCTGCATACAGGCGAATGCTTAGCATTGTCTAGCCAAAGAAATGTTATTGGCTACCGGTAGCCGGTGTCGCCCAGACTTCGGTTTCGGTGGGCATCCCCTGAATTCTGGCGAATCCAGCTACCCAAGAATTAGATGTAGTTGAAGCGCTAGTGGATGAGAACTGAATCGCAAGGACAACAATCGATTGCTAAATATCTAAAGTTGCCAAACCCAGGCGCGATTCAATTCCATCCCATCATCCACATTTGGTGGCTCGTCGGGTGTCTGCTTTGTACGCGTAAGCAGACTAAAACCCCACAGCACTCCGCTGCTTCGGTCCTCGTTTACGCGATAACCAAATGGCTTCCCGCCCACCGGGACTAGCTTCGCTGGATCAATGCCAACTGCAGCGACTTCCGAAATATCCGCGGGCAATTTGCCATGCTTGGCGCGGTACAACTGCATCGCAACAGCCAAGGTTGCCAAGCGGCGTTGCATTTCTCCGCTGACTATTATGTTTCCGCGAGCGGTCAACGGAATCAAGGCCGTGGGAGCCAAATCGTCTGCTGAGCTCCTGTTGCCGAATCCGAATTCTTCAATGTCACCTTGCACTGAGCTGCATTGCGACATGAAGTCTTGGATGTCGTCTACCGGTGCAGCTTCCAAACGCGCAAGCAACTTAAGCGTAACGGTTCGAGCACCGGGCGATCCGAACACATAACGTAGCGGTCCTTGTCGGTTTGCAAATGAGTCGAGCGTCGTTAGCAGCATGCCGCGCTCACCTTGAACGGCCAACTGAAAATGCTCACTTGTCAGTTGACGAACTCGCACTACGTCCAGCAACGACACCAATTGCGGCTCCGTCAACGATCGTTGCTCAACAGCCAATTTTATGACCTCCATCGCCGCGCGCTCAGGACCAGCACAAACTGCCACAGACATCGCTGAAGGTTCGCCATTCAATAAGCCTGCGAGTGCGAACAAGCAGCGAACATCATCAATCGCCGCCGTTGTCGCATCGTACCGAAGTGCCGCTAAGGCTTCGAAGTACAACAATTGCGTCGCAAACTTAACCCCATCATGAGCTTGGCTACTTCCACTACTTACACCTTCGTACTGCATCGGAAAATATACCGCGAGACTCTTGACCGTTAACGTCCGCAGACGATCACGAACCGCTTTCGTTAGGCTGAGAAACTTGCGTGCGTCAGCGTCGCTCTCCCAGTCTTCGCCGCGCGGTGGAACTTGATTTGCTTCGCCTTCCAGCGTACCGACAAATGGCAACATTGCCGCCGCTTTCCGCAGCTCAGGATCAGATAGTTCTGCAAACAAAGCTAACCACGCTTCGGTCAACTCGTCACTCGTGTGTTCCACATGCAAGCGTTTCACACCAGCCGCGTCTGTCGGTCGACCTGCCGCCGATAGAGCCGCCAGTTCCGCTTGCAGACCGCGTTGTTGAACTTGAATGTTGATCACGCGCCAGCCCAGAAGACCAACAGCGATTAACAAAGCCAATGCTAAGATCTTCAGCAATAGTGAAATCCACTTGATGCGAGTTCGCGAAACAGGTTGTAGATCGAGTTGCATTTCAGTCATCATTAGTCCGTTCATTTGTTAAGAAGATGATTGAAATGAAATGTGATCTATGGCTCAGCCACAGTCAAGTCGATGTATTCCGGTCTTTTCCGGTACATTTACACCGTCCAGCTGCAATGTCGAGCCAATACTGTGCACACTCGATGAAAAGGATACAATTGCCGCTTCGCTTTCGAGCATTTGAGTCAAAACAAGGAAGGAATATCGATCATGATTTCGACGAGAATCTCATACATTCTTAATGTAATTTTTTTGTTCTTGGCTTTCGTCGCGGTATGTGCGTTTGTGATTGCCATCTGGACAGCGATGGGGATTGTGTTGCACTGGCTCCTACCCGGAATCGATCTGGGGATGGCGACCATAATTTGCTCGTTAGCTTTCGTCTTTGTGATAAGCGTCATCTCTTTTGCCTCAAGAAATTCGCTAATTGCGTCGCTGCGTGACGTTGGCGTACAGGGCGAAGAATTCGACGATGACGATGCCGACGATGAAGAAGAATGGGAGCAAGAGCCGACTCGGCACTGGAACCAGAAGACGCAAAATCGGAGACGCGCTCAACGACGAAGGAGCCGCAACAAATAATCGGTGGTATTGTAACCCGAAGCGTCGGCATCTCAGCGTACGGTAAATGGGAGCTTGGTAGAGAGCGACAAGCTCAGACCAACCCTGCGAATCGTGCGGGTTCTGCGATATTTTGCAGAGCAAACTGATTCGCGTTTCGGGGATCTCTGCCATGTTGACTCGGGAAGTGGTTTAGGTGAATGCGAATTACTGAGCCGCAGGCGCTAGCCGCGACCACCCGCTGCAGGCGCTTGCCGCGACCACCGTGTGGCATGCTCTGAGGGACGCAGGGCGTGTGAGTCGCTAGTTTCATTTGCCAAGCTTCCCACGCCCATCGCATTCGCGCATTCGCTCTGGGCGTGCCACGCGTGCCACCCGTGCCACCCGCTGCAATTTGCCGAGCGTCAAACGCTCTAGCTCACCAGCTAAGGTATCTAAGTCGCCGACGGAGAGCAATCTTTCAGACGATTTGCAAAAATTTGTGCTGCGAGGCTGGATTAAGACTAGGCGGGCATTGGCGGGCTCCCGGAGTCGTTTTTTCTGCCACGCAACCAAAAGAGGATTTGCACTTGGTATAACAGTGGCCAATCTCGCGGTTTAGTCATCAAGGAATCACGCCCCATGCTCGCCAAGCTCAAGACTTACTCGTTGCTTGGCATTGATGCCATGCCGGTCGATGTGGAAGTGGATTTGTCCCCCGCTCCACTTCCTAAGACTGTCATCGTGGGCTTACCGGAGCAGGCTGTCCGTGAAAGTATCCATCGCATCGAACGCGCCCTAGTGAATGGTGGCTTCTTGCGTCCACACGATCGTGTGGTTATCAACTTAGCCCCTGCGGATCTTCCCAAACAAGCGACCAGTTTTGATTTACCGATTGCAATTGGGATTCTCGTTGGGGCAAGCCAGTTGGAGTCGGACATGTTAGAGCAGTATGCCGCCGTTGGCGAACTGTCGCTCGAGGGCCAAATGCGAAACGTCAAAGGTGTTCTCTCGATCGCCCTCGCGGCTGCCAAACAGCCTGGCATTAGAGGTCTCCTCGTTCCGGCCGTAAACGCTCAAGAAGCGGCTGTTGTCGAGGGACTAGACATCATCCCGATCGGTTCCCTCAATGAAGCTGTGGCCTTCTTATCGGGCAAACTTCAAATCGAACCGGTTCCGTCTCGATTGAATGAAATCTACGAGGCCTTTTCTAAGTACGACGTCGATTTTAGCGACGTGCGAGGCCAAGAGATGGCGAAACGGGCCATGACGATCGCGGCTGCTGGTGCGCATAACCTGATCATGCTTGGACCGCCTGGTTCGGGCAAGACGATGTTGGCGAAGCGATTACCGACCATTCTGCCGACGCTCTCAGCGACCGAATCGATCGAGACCACGCGAGTCTATTCTGCACTTGGTCGCTTGCAACCTGGACAGCCGCTCATGGTGCAGCGCCCTTTTCGATCACCGCACCATACGATCTCGGACGCCGGACTTGTCGGTGGTGGAAGCCCACCTGCACCGGGCGAAGTCTCACTCGCAAATAACGGCGTGCTTTTTCTGGACGAGCTTCCGGAGTTCAATCGCAAGACACTCGAAGTCATGCGGCAGCCGCTCGAAGATCGGGTCGTCACCATTTCTCGAGCCATGCGGAGTACAACCTTCCCCGCCAACTTTATGCTTATTGCCGCGTTAAACCCTTGCCCATGCGGCTATCGAACCGATCCTCGTCGTTCCTGCAATTGCACGCCGCCTCAAATCGAACGTTACATGAGCCGTATTAGTGGACCCCTTTTGGATCGCATCGACATTCACATCGAAGTGCCAGCGGTACCATTCCATGAATTGACAGGCGGCCCGCCTGGTACGAGCAGCGCGGAAATCCGAGCCCAGGTTGAGACCGCTAGGCAAAAGCAAGCCAAACGATTTCAGAATACGACCACGCTTACCAATGCCCACATGAGCAGTCGGCAACTTCGTCAGTTTTGCGTGCTTGGCAAACAAGAGAGAGAACTGATGCGGATTGCGGTCACGGAAATGGGGCTCTCCGCCAGAGCGCACGACAAGATCCTGCGAGTTGCCCGAACAATCGCCGATTTGGAGGAAATAGACACGATTCAACCGCACCACGTCCAGGAAGCGATCAACTACCGAATGCTCGACCGCGATGTCTTCAGTTAACGACTGAATCTACCGGCCAGGAACTAAATCTCGGAGGGACTAAACCCCAGTGAACCTCGGACGCGAAAAACAAGAGGCACTTGGCATGTACCAAAGTGTCTTCAGCGACATGCAATGCACGCAGCGGCAGCGTGCTGACCTCTTGCGAATTTCCGATTCCGTTGCGAAGAAGATTGCATCATGCTATCATGCGAGCCTTTTCGAAAACGCAAAGACAAGACAAACGCGTGCCTTTCGACCCGAACGAAAATAGAAATAACTACAAACAATGCCTGTCCGCCTGTCCAGTCATTCCTGATCTACGGGTGGCGGAGCCTCCACCTGCTGTAGAAGGGTGTTTTTATGCTCAACAAGTTTGCAAGACTGATTCGCAATATCCGATCGCGCCACTTTCGATACGAGTATCGGAGCAAAAATGCATGTAGGGCGTTCGAGCGGCTTGAGAGCCGTTGCATGCTGATCGGCTCGGACTGGAGCAATGGACTTTCACCGCTAAACGTCGACAACGACGAAGCGGGTTCGATTTCCCCCCTTGATGTTTTGGCGGTTATCAATGAACTGAACGGCAAGAGGATTTCGGATCCGCTTACCGGCAGACTTCCAGTCCTCACTGGGTCGGATGCCTTCCCTCCGCCCTACTTGGATGTTGACTGCGATCAATATGTTTCACCACTCGATGCTTTGGTGATCATCAATCACTTGAATGGTGCTGTGACGCCAGTCGGGCAAGCCTTCACGCGAAGCAATGGGGCGAGTGGAAATTTTTCGACGCTCGGATGTGGACCGGCACTGCGCGAGGGTTCTTCCTTCGTGACGTCCCTGACTACTCAATTGACCATTCCTCCCGATGCTGCGGCGTTGTCGTTCGTGTTGGAAGGAATCGAGTTTGATTCGACAAGCCAGGGGGCGATACATGATGCATTCGAAGTGGCGTTGCTGGACCTGTCGGGGCGTTCCTTGGTGCATCCAATTGCTCCGGGACGAGATGCATTTTTCAACTCTTCCGAGGACCTTGCGCCTCTAGGAACATCACAAGTTGCCATATCCGGTAATCGAGTTACCCTTTCCCTGGCAGACGTTTTTCCCGGCACCCAAGCCAAGCTCGAATTTCGGTTGGTCAACAACGATACCGACACGAAAACTGCCGTCGCAATTCGCTCAGTAGAATTTGTCGGCGCATTCTTGGCTGGCGAAGTTTCGCCCGAAAGAAGTGACCAACGCGCACCTAGATCGATCGACTTCTCGCTGCTCAGCGATGTGTCAGACAGCTTCGTTGGAGAGTATGGACGGACGTCATACAACGAAGAGACCGACGAGTTGGTTATTGACGTGGCGATTCGCAATTCAGGGCAGTATTTGGTGCAGGCGCCGCTCTTGGTGGGCATAACCAATATCACCGATCCAACGGTACGTGTACGAGGATTTGACGGAGTTACACCCGACGGGATTCCCTACTACGACTACTCGCTGGCTGCAAGCGGGACCCTGTTGCCAAAAGAATCGAGCGGCAACCAGACGGTCAGTTTCTACGTCCCCAACGGTACGCAGTTTTCCTACGACTTGGTGTTTCTGGCTCAGTTAAACCGATCGCCGCAATTCACTTCGGTACCGGTTGTCGAGGCGTTATTTGGGGTTCCGTACCGCTATGACGTGGATGCAGCTGATCCCGACGGCGATGCACTGACGTTCTCGCTCTTGTCTGCGCCAAACGGGCTGGCAGTGGATGCCATTACAGGAATGATTACCTGGGACCCGACTATTGCGGACCAAGGTACGCATACTGTCATCATACGAGTGGACGACGGAAAGGGAGGCTCGACCCAGCAGAGTTACATAACATCGGTGATTGAGCCGCCACCGAATCGCCCGCCGCTGTTCACGTCGTTGCCGGTAGTCGGGGCTGCCGCCGCTACCCCATACCTCTATAGTGCGGCCTCGTTTGATCCCGATGGCGACGCGCTGAGCTTTGCGCTCGCAACATCGACTGTTGCGATCCCCATCGTAAACCACAGCTTTGAAGCGCAGGTACTCGCGGAGGGCGCATTCACTATCGGTACTCTCACTGGCTGGACCTTCACGGGTGGCACGTTCGCCGGCGCCATGAATCCTGGTCCGACCCTATACCCCAGCGGCGCGGTTCCCGACGGCCAAAACATTGCCTACAGCAACGACCCGGCAATCTCGCAGGTGTTATTAGAGCCGATGCGTCCTAAAACTCGCTACTTGCTCACCGTCGCGGTCGGCGACCGGCTTGATAACACACTCAACGCGTTTCTCGTCCAACTCCGCGCGGGGGGACAGGTGTTGGCTTCCTCCTCGTCGCCTCTGCCACCGAACGGTACATTTCGCGATGTTTCGATTATCTTCGATTCGCCGAACGAACACCCCATGTTGGGTCAATCGCTAGAGATCCGACTCGCAGGCAGCACCGGCGTCAATTGGGATAATGTCCGGCTCACCGCGACAGAGATTTTCATGCCCCCAAATGGAATGACCATTGATGCCGCTACGGGCGTGGTTGAATGGACTCCAACGGTGGATCAGATTGGCACGCACGACATACGAGTTCAGGCTTCCGACGGTCGAGGCGGAACGGCAATTCAGGCGTACAAAGTTCGTGTCGCACCGGATCCTGCCAACCGCTCGCCGATCATCATCTCCGAGCCCATACCGTCGGTCTTGATCTTGCCCGTGCCCGGGAATCGTAGTCGTCAAACGCTTGATTTCGAAGGCCTACCTACTACACCGTCGTTTCTTCAAGGCAGTAACGTTCCACCTGAGGCAAGATTGTTCGACCGCTTCCTAGCCACGCATGGCGTTACACTCCGTTCGGGCAACGGCGTTCCTTCGGTCGCTGTTGTCCGGCTCGGTGTGGGCCATGCTACCAGTGGTAGCAACGGAATAGGCGGGATGGGATCAGCGACGACGATCGAATTCGAAGTTCCCGTTGTTGCGGAATTCTTCGTCGCCGGTGACCCATCCATTCCAGCATTAACCGATTTTGTGTCGGTCAAAGTCGACCGTCAGGGGGCCTCGGGAACGATTGTGTTACAGGGCTTCGGTGTGGATGGCGTGTTGCTCGAGAGCACATCGGCCATCGATAACGGATCTGCGGTACTTACACTCTCAACACCAGGAATTCACCGAGCGGTGATTCGTGGCACGTCAAGCACTAGCTACGACGATTTTAGTTTTAATCAAGTTTATCCGGCCCAAATTTACGAGTACAAAGTTCGAGGTATTGACCCAGACGACGACCCGCTCACCTATTCGCTAACCACGGCCCCCATCGGGATGACCATCGATAGCCGCACCGGCACGATCCGATGGCCCGTCGCGTCACTCTCTGTTGG
>JBBRJI010000028.1:0-16537 GCA_038219625.1 Pirellulales bacterium
CCCCTACAGGTGGGGCGCCGGCGTTGTCGGCGGTACACTCGGACAGCAAAAAACTCAAACCGGTTCACGATAGTTGGCGAACGGGTGAATCCGTAGACTGGGTTCGGATCCACCGACTGCCCGACTTTGTTTACTTTAATCACTCTGCTCACGTAAATCGTGGCGTTTCGTGCGTCACTTGCCACGGTCGAGTCGATCAGATGGAAATTGTTTACCAAGCCAAAGATCAATCGATGGCTTGGTGCATTGATTGCCATCGAAACCCAGAACCACATCTTCGGCCTGTCGAAGAAATTACGAATCTTGCCTGGTCCGCTGGATCGGAAGCTGAGCAGCTCGAGTTGGGCACTAAGCTAAAAGCAGAGAAAAACATCAATCCTCAAGCCAATTGTGCGGTCTGCCACCGATGAGTCAATCTGGTATCGATCACCAAAAGCGTTACTTCCGCAGCCTCGACGAATTGCAGCAGACTCCAGAGTTTGAGCAATTTCTGTCGAGAGAATTTCCTCAGGCCGCGTCCGAATTCCCTGAGGGGGTTTCGAGACGTCGTTGGCTGCAAGTCATGGGCGCCTCCCTGGCTTTGGGAGGGGTGGCGGGTTGCCGCTATAATCGCGAAGAAATTGCTGCATTCGTTGTCCGTCCTGAGGGGCGGGTAGAAGGCGTGACGCAGCAATTTGCTACCAATTTCGAGTGGGCTGGGCGTGTTGTCCATGCGCTGGTCACCAGCCGGGAGGGTCGCCCTTTAAAGGTCGACGGGAACGCGGATCACCCCGCTTATGCAAATAGCCAGCCGTCGGACTACGCTGAAAACAAGAAGTTGCGTTCAGCTGGGGCGGACGCGTTTACCCAAGCCTCTATTTTATCGCTCTACGATCAAGATCGAATCCCTGGTGTTCTCAATCGCGTCGCCGGTAGCAAGGCTCCAGAACGATACGTCAAAGCTGACAAAAAGGCGGATCCGGACGATCATAAAAATTCGTTGAAGAGCTGGGAAGTTTTCGGCGAATATGTTGCCAATCAAAGAGTGAAGCTGGCGGCTACGGAAGGCGAGGGGCTGGCTGTCCTTTATGAACCGAGCCGAAGTCCATCTGTTCGGCGAATGCTTGCGGAAGTAGTCAAGAAGTATCCTAAGGCGACTTTGGTTCGCTACGAATCAGTGTTTTCTGGCAATGTCGGTAAGTCGGTCGATGCCGCTGGAGCTGGTAAAGCGTCCATGGTCTTCGACTTGGATCAAGCCAAGGTGATTGTTTCTTTGGATGCAGATTTGTTAGGGGCTGACCCGAACTCTGTGCATTACGCTCGGCAATTCGCAAATCATCGTTCGCCTGTTGAGGCCGGGGATAGCCGCATGAATCGATTGTACTGCGTCGAGTCGCAGTATTCGGTCACAGGTTCCGCCGCGGATTTCAGGTTGGCTATGCAGTCGTCGCAGGTGCCTGTGCTGATTCGCAAGATCGAAGAGGCCATCGATGCTGGGGTCATTGTCGCGGACAAACAGGAAGAAGTTCCGTACAACAAGCTGGAAGGTGCAGACCGCGTTAAACGACTAGTTGAGTGCATCGCGAGCGACCTCCTGGCCAACAAGGGGACGAGTGTTTTGGCGGTCGGTAGTCATCATGCTCTAGCTGTTCAGTTGGCTGCGATTCGGATCAATGCCAAGCTGGGCAATATTGGCAAGACAGTCAATCTGTACGAAGTCAGCGATGAGATGGCTGGTGTTTCCTCGATCAAGTTGGATGACTTCGTTAAGCGAGCCAAAGAATTTAAGTCTCTTTGGATTCTGCCGCCAAATCCCGTCTTTACGATTTCGGGCGACGTTAGGCTTGCGGATGCAATCAAGACCATTGGTGATGTGGTTTACCTCTCGAATTACGATGACGAAACCGCAGACTATTGTGCATGGACGGTTCCGTCCACCCATCCGCTTGAGGCATGGGGAGACGTTCAGGCAGCGGATGGCGTTCTCGGTATCGGTCAGCCCATGATTTCGCCTTTGCTCGTTGGGAGCAAGTCGGTTATCGAGTTTTTGGCGATCATGCTGAACCTGCCTGAAGTGGACGGCCAAAAGATCGTAATGGAAACTGCCAGCCAAGTGCTTGGTGGCCCAATCAACGAACGCGTATGGAAAGAAGCATTGCATCTCGGTTTCGTTGCGGGCACTGGAGGAAAGAAATTCTCTGGCGAGCTCAAGACGGATGGCAAGTCGATCAGTGGTGGCAACATTTCAACTAGCCCTTATGCCTTGCCAGACGGTGAGATCCAGTTGGGCTTTGATGCGAATAACCTGGAGGTTGTTTTGCGTCCTAGCGATTCCGTTTACGATGGACGGTTAGCAAACAACGGTTGGTTGCAAGAACTTCCGCAGCCTATCACTAAACTGACCTGGGACAATGCGGCGGTTTGCAGTATTGGAACCGCCAATTTGCTTAAGCTAAAGCAAGGCGAATTGGTTGCTCTTCGCATGGGTGATTCTAAGGTCCAGCTTCCAGTTTTTGTTATTCCAGGCCACGCTGAAGGTTCGTTCACCGTCAATCTCGGTTACGGTCGCAGCAAAGCCAAGGGTGGAGTTGTTGCAGGAGCGGTCGGTACTAATCTGGCGTCCTTCCGTCGATGGAATCAAGCAGCCATCTACACCGGAGTCGAAGCGATAGGTACGAGTGTGCCCTACCGGCTGGCAACCACGCAAGACCACTTCGCGCTTGACGAAATGGGAATGAGTGAACAGGCCAAGCGGTCGCCGCAGTTGATACGCGAAGGGACGCTCGATGAGTACAAAAAGGACGCTAGTTTCACCGGTCGAACCGTGGAAAAGCACTTCGAAAACGAGTCCCTTTGGCAAGAGCCTAAGGTCGACTCGAACCACAAGTGGGGCATGACGATCGATCTGAACAAGTGCACAGGTTGCAACGCCTGCGTTGTCGCTTGTCAGGCCGAAAACAATGTCCCAATCGTTGGTAAAGAACAAGTGATGCGTGGCCGTGAAATGCATTGGCTCCGAATCGATCGCTACTTCCAATGCGATCAAGTTGCCATGTCCGAAGCGCACCTGACCTTCAAGGATCCTATCGACGCGAAGATCGTGACGCAGCCTATGGCCTGTGCTCACTGCGAAACGGCACCGTGCGAAGAGGTCTGTCCAGTTGCTGCAACAGTGCACACCGAAGAGGGCATCAACGCCATGGCCTACAATCGCTGTATCGGCACTCGATACTGCGGTAACAATTGCCCCTACAAAGTTCGGCGTTTCAATTACTTCAATTACAATACGGAGTACGGTTATTTCTACGGTTGGCAAGACAATCGAGAGCAAGCGTCGCAGAAACTCCAGTCGATGGTGCTCAATCCAGAAGTCACGGTCCGCGGTCGTGGAGTAATGGAAAAGTGCACGTATTGCATTCAACGGGTCCAAAACGGAAAGATCCAGTCGAGGACTAAGGGGGACGGTAAGGTCCACGACGGGGACATTCGGTCTGCATGCCAGGAAGCTTGCCCAAGCCATGCGATCGTCTTCGGCGACTTGAACGACAAGACCAGCCGAGTTTACCAGTCTCAAAACGACTCGAGGGCCTACGCGGTTCTCGATGAACTGAACATCAAGCCTCGCACGCTCTACTTGTCGCGAATCCGCAACGTGCCCAAGCGACTTGAAACTGCAATTCAAACGACACCCATTCGCCCCGGCCACGGGGATGACCACTCACATGAATCAGGTGACCATGGCCACCATAGCTAGTACTTTCAATCCTCGAGAAATCGACAATACCGACGATATCCCAGGTCGTCGTGCGCCTTTGATCACTGGCGACCAATCGTACAACTCGATCACCGAGATGGTGTGCCGAGTCGCGGAAAATCCACAGCCGATGGTGTGGTATATCGCATTTGGGTTTTCGTCATTGACTGCGGTCATGTTCCTTTCGTTGATCGGATTCTTGATCCTCAAGGGCGTTGGGATTTGGGGGAACATGAACCCCGTCTTCTGGGCCTGGCCCATTGTGAACTTTGTGTTCTGGGTCGGTATTGCTCACGCTGGCACCCTGATCTCAGCCATTCTGTTTCTGTTTAGGCAGAATTGGCGAACGAGCATCAATCGAGCGTCGGAAGCCATGACCATTTTTGCTGTTGTTTGTGCCGGAATTTACCCAGGGATCCACGTTGGGCGAGCTTGGCTTGCTTTCTGGCTCTTGCCCTATCCGAGTCTTAATCTTTGGATGTGGCCGCAATTCCGAAGTCCATTGCTATGGGACGTTTTCGCGGTTGGTACATACGCATCGGTTTCGCTTGTGTTTTGGTACATGGGCATGATTCCTGACTTAGCGACTTACCGGGATCGCAGCAAGTCACCTCTGCGACGAATGATCTATGGAATCTTGTGTCTTGGCTGGACCGGTTCTTCTCGGCATTGGATGCGCTATGAAAAGGCGTATACCTTGTTGGCAGCCTTTGCGGCCCCACTAGTTTTGTCGGTGCATACGGTGGTTAGTTTTGACTTCGCCGTTTCTCAGGTTGCTGGATGGCACACCACTATTTTCCCGCCTTATTTCGTGGCCGGGGCGATCTTCAGCGGTTTCGCGATGGTGGTTACCTTGCTGGTACCGTTCCGCACCCTCTACAAGCTTGAGAATTTGATAACGCTTCGCCATTTGGACAACATGAACAAGATCATCTTGGCGACCGGATCTTTGGTGGGATTGGCATATGCCACCGAGTTTTTTATGGCGTGGTATAGTCAAAACCCGTACGAGTACTTTACGTTTTTCAATCGAGCCTTTGGACCCTATTGGTGGGCGTATTGGACGATGGTGACGTGCAACGTTATATCGCCACAACTTTTTTGGTTTAAGAGGCTGCGAACGTCGCCTTACGCAATGTTCGTCATCTCGATCTTTGTGAATATAGGTATGTGGTTCGAGCGATTCGTGATCACGGTCACTTCGCTTAGCCGAGACTTTTTGCCAAGCTCGTGGGGGTACTTTAGGCCGACCATGTTTGACGGCTTAATGTTCTTCGGAAGTTTTGGAATCTTTGTTTCGTTGTTTTTGTTGTTCTGCAGGTTCTTGCCTACGATTGCCATGTCGGAAGTCAAAGGCATTTTGTCGATCACCAAACACGCAGCCCATGCGCATGATGGTGCGCACGCGAACGAGCATTAGGAAACGACTCGATAACACGACTCGATAACACGACTCATCGGCGGCCAACTGGCAGTCGTAACCAATACCAAGAAATAGCATCGCTAATCGATACCAACCATGAGTGAGCAAAAGCCGCGTAAATCCGCCGAAAAGAAGATGCCTAAGGCCTTTGGCTGGATGGCTGAGTACCAGGATGAACACAGTCTCTTGGCTGCCGCACGCAAAGTGCGCGATTCTGGCTATACCAAGACCGATGCTTTTACGCCATTTCCTGTTCATGGAATCGACGAAGCGTTAGGAATCAAGCCAACGGTTCTTCCATTCATTGTGTTGTGCGCGGGCTTCACGGGTTTGGGCATAGCCCTCTTGATGCAATGGTGGATGAATGGCGTCGATTACAAGTACATCATTTCCGGAAAGCCGTTTGGCATCACTCCAGCGTCCATCCCGGTTGCCTTTGAACTGACCGTTTTGTTTTCGGCCTTCACGACATTTTTCGCAATGATCGCCCTGAACAAACTTCCGAAGTTCAGCAATCCGATCTTCACGAATCCGCGTTTTGATCGAGCAACCAACGATCGCTTCTTTTTGTACGTGGAAGCCACCGACAAGTACTACAACCGAGATTCGGTAAAAGAGTTGCTTGGTGGAACGCACCCCGATTCCCTCGACGAAGTGCTTGAAGACACAACGCCAAGTACGTTGCCTCGACCAATCCTCTTAGCCTTGCTGTTGATTGTCGTGACCGGACTGATACCGGCTATGATCATTTTGAACATGCGAGCGGGTTATAGTACGGCACCTCGGTTTCACGTCTTCTTTGACATGGATTTTCAGCCAAAGAAAAAGACTCAGCAGCCGACGACCATTTTCGCAGACGGTCGTATCATGCGACCACAAGTTAAGGGAACGATCGCACGCGGACAACTGGAAGAACAAGATGCTTTCTATTTGGGTTACGATCCTTCCAAAATGACGATGTTGGAAAAATCCAACAGCGTTATGTTGGTTTCCGCTCAAACGCCATCGGATGGCAACGCACCAGTTGCTGCCACCAAGACTCCTGACGCAAATCAAACTACTCCGGCCCCAACCGTCGCTACCGAGGCTCCAAAATTACCATGGATCGACAAGCTTCCCATCGAAGCAAACGAAGAGAGCATGAAATTGGGTAAGCTGAAGTTCGAGACGTATTGCTCAGCGTGTCACGGTTATGCTGGCAATGGCGATGGGTTGGTGCATAAGCGTGCGGATTCTTTGGCTCAAGGCTATTGGTTGCCGCCGACATCGATGCATATCGATAGGGTGCGGATTCAACCGGTTGGACAGATTTTCAATACGATCACTAAGGGGCAAGGCAAGATGGCCTCATACGCGACTTCGCTGTCCCCAAAGGAGCGATGGTCCATTGTTCTGTATGTTCGAGCCCTGCAAAGGTCTCGCGACGCAAACATCGAAGACGTTCCGGCTGAGTTTATCTCGACGCTGGACGAAGAGCCAAAGTCGGCAAGTCCAAAAACGGTATCTACGAAGTAGCCATAGTCTCATCGATTATTGCTCCCCCAACAATTGAACTAGACCATCGGTATCCCGCAGTCACGACAAAGTGAAATGAACCTGAACTACGACAAAGCCTCAATCGAAATTCCCCAATCCTGGCGGGCAAAGGCACCGATCCTATTCTCGGCTGGGCTCATTCTGCTGGTCATCGGAATGGCTTGTAGTTTCCTCGCACCCGCCACGGGTGGGGATAACACCCCGGCTTTGAGATACCTCACGCACTCGTATTTGGCAAACTTCGTCTACGTTTTTTCGTTCACGTTGGGTGCTTTGTTCTTTATCCTCGTGCAGTTTTTGACGCGTGCTGGTTGGAGCACCTCCATCCGAAGGATAGCGGAAATCCTCATGACGATGATCCCTTACCTGGCTATCCTCTTTGTGCCTGTCCTGGTCATGCTTTTTTGGGGTAGTTCCGCCTTGTATGGTTGGAATGCAAGTGCGAAAGATATGGAAAACAGCGTTGTCGCAGCCAAGGCGACTTTTTTCCTCACCAAAGAGTTTTTCACCATACGGACGATTGCGTACTTCACGTTTTGGATCCTGGCGGGAAGCTGGTTTTTCCGGCTTAGTCGTCAGCAGGATGAATCGGGTGACACCGAATTGTCCATGATTCGACAAAAGTGGGCTGGTCCGCTGATCATGATTTTTGCGTTATCGATAAGCTTTGCGGCATTCGATTGGTTGATGAGCATCGATGCCGATTGGTACAGCACCATTTTCGGTGTCTATTTGTTTTCCGGTAGCATGATGGGTTTTTTCGCGATGATGATCGTTATCAGCATGCTCCTGCAGAATGCTGGCAAAGTGCAAAAGCTCATCACCGTTGAACATTTTCACGATATGGGCAAATTCCTTTTTGGGTTCGTCATGTTTTGGTCCTATATTGCATTCTCGCAATTGGTGTTGATTTGGTATGCGAATATCCCTGAGGAGACCAATTGGTACCGCGTCCGGTTGGAGGGGAATTGGGAACTGTTCTCTTACGGACTAATTCCTGTTCACTTCGTAATTCCGTTTTTGTTCCTGATGAGTCGCCACATTCGCAGAAGCCGTCCACTATTGCTCTCAGGAGCCATTTGGGTCCTCTTTGCACATTGGTACGACATGACGTTTCTGGTCATGCCAAATGCCGGTTCCGCAGAGTTTTTCCCGATGTTCGGGCACTTTCTCGGGGGAATAGGCATGTTGTGCATTTTCGCAGCCATGTTTGTTCAGCGAGCATCTGGTGTGCCCTTGGTTGCGATGCGAGATCCTAGATTGCCCGAAGCGATGTCCTACGCCAACCCAATCCTTTAATAACCGTCCATTTCCTAGTGTTTCGATAAAAATCAAAAATCATGGCACGATACGACGATTTGAATACCAAAGGGATCGCTTACGCGGCAGTGCTGAGCGTGGTCGTCTTGGTTGTTATTTTGCAGGGCACGCAAGCCCTCTGTTATTACATGATCAATAACGAAGACACTCTCAAGGGAATGAAAAAATCCGATTCCGCTCGCGACGCAAAGAGTGAACAGTTGGCGTCGCTTAACGGTTTTAACAGAGTGGAAGTGATTGACGAATCAGCTCCACCTCCGAAAAAGGGTGAAGAGCCGGCGATGCGGAAAGCGATTCGAATACCGGTTGAAGAAGCTCAGAAAATCATTCTTAAGGAATTGTCGACCGCACCGGAACCCTCCCCAGGGACTTAGCTAGAACGGCGTAGACGCTCAATCGTCCACGTTTTGATCACTATGAAATTTATCCATTTGCAAGCCTTTCAACGATTTTTAGTGGCGATGCTGTGCGTCACCTCGATTTCTTACGCCCTGGCGGGCGATGATAAGTTGCCGGAGCGGCTAGATGGCGTTGCGATTGAGGAAAAGCTCGGCGTAGACATTCCCCTGGACGTGAAGTTCATGGATGACCACGGAAGGCAGACGGATTTTCAGGAACTACTGAAAGATGGCGTCCCCATCATTCTTTCGCTCAATTACAGCGATTGCCCAGGTCTGTGTGTCGCGCAATTGAATGGACTTTCAAAGGGAATCAACGAAATAGGAGCGTTAGGGCTCGGTAAGGATTTCAAGATGGTGTCGCTTAGCATCAATCCACGCGAAGGTCGTGAGCGAGCGGAAGCGACAAAAAAGAAGTACACCGATGCGTTGGTCAGCCATCACAAACCCGATGGCTGGGTCTTTCTGGTGGGATCGGAAAAGAACATTCAGAAAATGACGCAGGCCGTCGGTTTCAACTACACCTACGATTCGAAAAACAATCGCTACAACCATGCGGCGGCCGCGATCTTGATTTCACCCAAGGGTCGGGTCACTCGCTACCTATACGAAGTCGGGTTTACTCCTGAAACGCTGAAAATGGCGTTGGTCGAAGCAGGGGAAGGCAAGATTGGTTCTTCCTTGGATGCATTTGTCCTTTGGTGTTACCACTATGACGCAAACGAGAACCGATATTCAGCAAATGCACGCACGATTTTGTCCGTAGCGGCAGGTCTGTTTGTAGCAATCGGGATTGCGGCTTCCCTTCCTTTTTGGATGTCTTGGAAACGCAAGGGTGAGACGAATCGCCACGCCGCAGACTATCAGACCAAGATTACAATCAAAGATTCAATTTCACCGGTCAATTAATTTATGATACCAGCTCTATTCGCAGACATTAACAAGACGTTTTGGTTTCCAGAGCAGGCGTCTACGTTTGCTAAGCAAATCGACTTCATGTACGACGCGATCCTTTGGATCAGCATCATATTCTTCGTGCCTATTGTTATTGCCATGATCTATTTCATGGTCAAGTTTCGCGAGCGACCTGGATATCGTGGGTCGACCGAAGCCTTGCACAATACAACCTTGGAAATCACTTGGTCGGTGGTTCCGACATTCATCGTCGTCTGGATCTTTTGGGAAGGTACCGTTGGGTACTTGAAAATGCAAACTTTGCCTCCAGACACCGAGGACATCAAGGTTACTGCCAAAAAGTGGAACTGGAATTTCAAATACAAGAACGGAGCGGAGAATCCAGAACTGCATCTGCCAGTTGGGCGTGACGTGAAGATCATTATGCGCTCCGACGACGTCCTGCACAGTTTTTTCATCCCTGCGTTTCGAGTCAAACGGGATGTGGTTCCTGGTCGGTACACGTATATGTGGTTTCAACCGACAGTCGAAGGCACCTTCGACCTTTTTTGCAGCGAATATTGTGGTGATAACCATAGTCTCATGAATGCCAAAGTTTTTGTACACGACGATGAGGGCTATGCAAAATTCCTGACGGAAGCCATCAAGGAGCCAGATGATATCGTCGAGCGTGGTAAGTGGCTGTACGAACGAAAAGCCTGTAAGGGCTGCCATTACGCAGGAACCGAGGGTGCCCAGGGGCCAGGTCCATCCTATAATGGTTCTTGGGGCAAACCCGTTCCCCTCGCGGCAGGTGGAGAGCGATTGTTCGACGAAAACTACGTGAGTGATTCGATTTTGAATCCAATCCTTCAAGCGAGAAAAGGCTACGAGACGGCGGCTGCGATGCCCTCCTACAAAGGGCAGTTGAAAGAAGAACAAATAGATGCGATTGCCGCCTACATAAAATCACTAGAAAGCGCCACACCACCCAAGAAGTAGGGTGCAGTTGGGGCAATTCAAACCAAATTTATCGGATAGGACAATTATTATCATGAGTGTTGTTACCAAACCAGTAACGATGCCAGCCCCAAGCAAGGAGGCCGGCACGGAAGACAATTACCTGACTCATTCGTCTGGTTTTTTGAGTTGGGCGTTAACGCTCGATCACAAGCGAATCGGTGTAATGTATCTGGCATGCATCATGTCCGCATTTGCACTTGGTGGATGTCTGGCCATGATGATCCGCTTGCACCTTTGGAATCCGAATCTCGATCCTTCCCAAGCCTGGCTGACTAATAAGCAGTACAACCAAGTCTTTACGCTCCATGGAGCGGTCATGGTTTTCTTGTTCATCATTCCGAGTATCCCTGCTGCACTTGGCAATTTTCTTTTGCCAATCATGCTCGGGAGCAAGGACGTGGCCTTTCCCCGTCTGAATTTGGGTAGCTTTTATCTTTGGGTCTGCGGTGCCTGCTTTTTCCTGTTCTCAATCTTTGCGACAGGCTTGGATACGGGATGGACTTTCTACACCCCGTACAGCATTGAATCCCAAGGACCGATCGTAGCAGCGACGATGGGTGTGTTTGTTCTTGGATTCAGCTCCATCTTTACGGGTTTGAATTTTATTGTGACGATCAATACGATGCGTCCGCCCGGGATGACTTGGTTTCGCATGCCTTTGTTTTTGTGGGCGGTTTACTCCACCTCGATTATTCAGGTGCTCGCGACTCCCGTGCTTGGAATCACTATGTTGCTTCTAGCAGCGGAGCGTGTTCTGGGGATCGGTATTTTCGATGCAAAGCTCAATGGAGACCCAGTTGCGTTCCAGCATTTCTTTTGGTTCTACTCGCACCCTGCCGTTTACATCATGATCTTGCCTGCGATGGGAATCATTAGCGAGCTGATGAGTGTGCATAGCCACAAAGGGATTTTCGGCTACCGAATGATTGCTTATAGCTCGGTTGCCATCGCGTTGTTTGGATTCCTAGTCTGGGGGCACCACATGTTTACGGCCGGAATGGCTGACGTAACCGCGATTGTATTCAGTGCATTGACTTTTACGGTTTCAATTCCATCCGCTATTAAGGTTTTCAATTGGGTGGGCACGATGTACAAAGGGACTGTGTCGTTAAACACGCCGATGTTGTACGCGTTGGCGTTCATCTTTTTGTTCACCATTGGTGGTTTGACTGGTCTGTTTTTAGGTGCCCTGTCCATGGACATGCACTTGCACGATACCTACTTCGTGGTGGCTCACTTCCACTACGTGATGATGGGTGGAACGCTGGTTGCATTCTTAGGTGGACTGTTCCATTGGTGGCCGAAAATGACCGGCAAGATGTTCAACGACTTCTGGGGAATTGTTTCGGCGGCCATTGTGTTCGTTGGGTTCAATTTGACGTTCCTGCCACAGTTCGTGCTTGGAACACGAGGAATGCCTCGCCGTTACGCATCCTATCAGCTCGAATTCCAAGATCTGCATCGCCTTTCGACCATCGGTGCGTTGATGTTGGGAATGGGACTCTTGGTTGCCGGACTGACGCTGTTGCACTCGCTGTTTTACGGCAAAAAAGCACCGAGGAACCCTTGGGGTGGCGCAACTTTAGAGTGGGAATGTTCGTCTCCCCCTCCACACGATAATTTTAGCTCAGCTCCAGCCGTAGGCGACCCTTACGAGTTTGGCAATATCGAGTACGATTCGAAAACCGGTGGCTACATCAAGAAGAAGTAGCAACCATCATTCCTAAAACGGTTTGGGCCATTCTAAATTTGGAATGGTCTATTTCCGTTAATAAACCCCATCAACTCCACGAATTAACTATGACTACTGCGGTAGCAACACCCCCAGCGGATCATCACGCAGAAGAACACCATGAGCATCCAGCGTGGTTGGCTCACCACTTCGACGACGCTGAGCAGCAATTTGATGCCGGTAAGTTGGGGATGTGGCTATTTCTGGTAACAGAAGTTCTTTTTTTTAGCGGCATGTTTTGTGCATACGCTCTTTACCGAAATCGCAATCCGGAAGTCTTCGAGTTTTGCTCAACTTTTTTGAACGAAAAGCTTGGTGCTATCAATACCGGGGTTTTGCTTTTTAGTTCGTTGACCATGGCATGGGCGGTCCGAGCTTCCCAACTCAAGGAAACGAAGACTCTCATTGGAATGCTGGCTGCGACCTTAGGCTGCGCCGCGATCTTCTTGGGTGTTAAGGCAGTGGAATACAGTCACAAGTGGGGGCTGGGCTTGTTCCCTGGCAAATTCTACGTCTCGCAAATCGAAGGGGCACATCATTCTGAGGTTCCCTACCTTTGGTATTTGTGTATTCCGCCATTGGTCTTGCTGGTTTGCTTTGCGCTTTACTACGTGTATGGAATCGTTTCGGCTAGCAAGTTTCACCTGCGAGTGGCTGGCCCGTTGGTCGTTGCAGCCGGTTGTTACTTTGCAGGCGTCGGCTTGGGCGTTTTTCTGGAAGCGGAAGCTGAGGAATCGCACTCAATGGCACATGTGCCGTCCAGTCACACGGATCATGCAACTGCGGATCATAGCCACGATGCAGCACTACCAGATGCAGCACTACCAGATGCAGCACTACCAGCAGTGATACCAGTGAACCTGCTCGGCATGGAAGTTTCCCCAACTCACGATGTGGCTATCACCCCAGCGGAAAGCAACACGCCAGACGCAAGCGTCAATCAAAAAGGCATGGCTGGTCTGTTTTTCAGCATTTACTATTGCATGACAGGCGTGCACGCTTTTCACATTTTGGGTGGAATGGCTGTGATCACGTGGTTAATTGTGAAGTCAGCCAAACTCGAGTTCCATTCGAAGTATTATGGGCCGGTCGATAACGTCGGTCTCTACTGGCACTTGGTCGATTTTATATGGATCTACCTGTTCCCTTTGCTCTACTTGATCACGTGATTCGCGAGTAGTAATCTGAGTTCCGGTGCCTGTCGAAAGCATCGGCTTTCAACCCGACGATCACCTTTCAACACCTTAATCCACAGACAATCATGTCAGCTCCAACTGCAGAACATACTCACGACGCGCACGGTCATGGACACGATGGCGAATTCTCGCACCCCATGCCGATTTGGATGTTGCTCACCGTGTTCGTGGCATTGCTCGCCCTTACGGTTTTGACGGTCTACCAGTCTACTTACAACTTGGGAAACATCGAAATTTGGCTGTCATTGTCCATTGCGACGATCAAAGCTGGTTTGGTGATTGCATTCTTCATGCACTTGCTTTGGGATAAGCCATTGAATGCGATCATCATTCTGAGCAGTCTTGTGTTCGTCGCATTATTTCTCGGCTTTACGATGATGGATGCGCAAGGCTATCGTGAACGTCTGATCATGAATCCGACTCTCGAGGAGTCACAGCCTGCCGTCACGGAAGTGCCCACGAGCAAGTAATTCCTAATGATTACCATCGAGTTTAATGGACAAGCAAGCCAAGTCGAGGAGAATTCGACGGTTGCTGACCTGCTCCGATTGGCAAAGGTCGAAAGCCGATCCTGTGCGGTCGAATGGAATCTCGAAATTGTCCCAAAGGATCGTTACGAAACGCAGGCTCTGAGCAATGGCGACAAGATCGAGGTGGTCACGCTGGTAGGTGGCGGCTGACATGTCTTCCCATTCCCCTGTTTCTTCTGACGACGGGCTTCACGACCAAGCGCTCAAGGTTGGAAAGCACGTACTTAAGAGTCGCTTGATCGTTGGAACGGGCAAATACGACACACTTCAGCTCATGAAGGATTCTTTGGATGCGAGTGGCTCGGATTGCGTTACGGTCGCAGTACGACGCGAAAAGCTCTATGATCGCGAGGGCAAGAATTTGCTTGACTACATCGACTTGTCGCGGTTCACTTTGCTTCCCAATACGGCTGGCTGTTACAACGCGACCGATGCCGTTCGCATCGCACGGTTGGGGCGTGAGATCCTGAAGTCGTTAGAAAACCCTGGAGCGGATTGGGTGAAACTGGAAGTCCTAGGGGATTCCAAGACGCTTTTGCCAGACCCCATCGCAACTTTGGAAGCCTGCAAGAGGTTGGTGGACGATGGGTTTCAGGTTTTGTGCTACACGAGCGATGACCCTATCATGGCCGTTCGACTCAAGGCGGCTGGGGCAGCCAGCGTCATGCCGGCTGGTTCGCCAATAGGTAGCGGGCAGGGGATTTTGAATCCCAACAATCTCCGCATCATCCTGGAGTATCTAAAAAGCGATGATCCCAGTTATCCTGTGATAGTCGATGCTGGGGTTGGCACGGCCAGCGACGTGTCCATGGCCTTTGAATTAGGGGCAGATGGCGTGTTACTGAATACGGCGATCGCGCATGCTCGTTACCCCGTATCGATGGCTTCGGCCATGAAACATGCGACCATAGCTGGCCGGTTGGCTTATCAGGCCGGGCGAATTCCGCGTAGACTATACGCGACTGCCAGCAGCCCCGAGGAAGGTCTGATCACTTCCCGACCGTGGTGAGATTGAACCGACGGCGCTGGCGGCACGGAAAAAATTTATCAATAAGCGAGGTTGCAACGCGATGACGGAACAACGATACGATGTCGTAGTGATTGGTACTGGGCCCGGAGGTGAGGGAGCTGCGATGCAGTCCGCCAAGGGGGGCAAACGAGTTGCCGTCATTGAGGCTTATCACAAGATCGGCGGTGGCTGCACGCATTGGGGGACGATTCCCAGCAAGGCCCTTCGATTCTCGATCTACAGCGTGATGGAGGCGATGAACAACCCGATTGCTCGCGAGCTCGGTATCCATTTCAATCCGACCTTTGCTCAGTTGCGTTCCAGCAGCAAAGCCATCATCGCGAAACAAGTGTCGATGCGGCAGACGTTTTACGAACGCAATAACGTGCCGGTGATCCACGGCAAAGCTCGATTGATCGACGAACATACCGTCGAGATCGAAGAGGAAACACGCATCCACGGCGATCACATTGTTTTGGCGACTGGATCTCGTCCCTTTCGTCCAGAGGGCGTTGATTTCTCGCACCCACGCATTTTTGACAGCGACACGATTCTAGAGCTTTCCTTCAAACCGCAATCGATCGCGATCTACGGAGCGGGGGTGATTGGTTGCGAGTACGCATCGATGTTTCGCAACCTTGGGATTAAGGTAAATCTCGTCAATACCCGGTCGAAGCTACTTGAGTTTCTAGACGATGAAATCATCGATGCGTTGAGTTACCACATGCGCGACTCCGGGGTCGTGATTCGACACAACGAGACTTTCGAAAAGATTGAGCCGAAGGACGATGGCGTGGTTCTCTTTTTGAAAAGTGGCAAACAGGTGAAGACGGACATTCTACTATGGGCGAACGGTCGTTCGGGAAACACGGAAGATTTGAATTTGAGCAATGTCGGCGTGCAAGCGGCCACGAGGGGATTGCTGAAGGTTAATGATCGGTTTCAAACGTCTTGTCCCAATGTGTACGCGGTGGGCGACGTTATTGGCTTTCCGTCCTTAGCAAGTGCGGCCTACATGCAGGGCCGGGCTGCCGCCCAACACATCGTTGGGGTGAACGAAGGAGCTATGAAGCTGATGGACATTCCCAATGGCATTTATACTAGTCCCGAAATTAGTTCAATCGGAAAATCGGAACGTGAGTTGACCGAAGCGAAAATCCCTTATGAAGTGGGTAACTCGCAGTTCAAGAGCTTGGCTCGAGCGCAGATTACAGGACGAGCCGTTGGGATGTTGAAGTTGCTCTTCCATCGGGAGACGTTAGAGATTTTGGGAGTCCATTGTTTCGGCCCTAATGCTTCCGAAATCGTGCATATTGGACAAGCCATCATGAAGCAGCCGCCGCCATTGAATACGCTGGAGTATTTTATCAACACCACGTTCAATTACCCAACGATGGCCGAAGCCTATCGAGTGGCGGCTCTCAATGGATACAACCGATTGTTCTAGGGTGCGTGGTAGAATGGCTCATGTTTACCCACATTTCGAGTCGTTTTTACAGGTATTTCGGTGTTTTCGTACTCGTACTCAGTCCGTAGGACGATACTCGTGCTCGACAGGACTGGGGTTCACGATTCCCGGTACGATGATGAATCCGCAGCCTCAGAACTCCCGATCCGCCAATCGAATTCCCTTGCATTATTGAGCATTGAGCCATAAGGACCGGAAAATGACTTGTCCCCTTGCGAGCGATTGCATGCACAACATTTGGTATAGGATCCGACTCAAGCCACTACATCTGCGAT